>JAIEMR010000033.1 GCA_019751935.1 Alphaproteobacteria bacterium | reverse complement strand
AAAGCAACTTCGTGAGTCGCTAAGTTTATTTTCGATATACTTCCGTCTTGACGACTCGCAACATATACGTGCTTATTATCTCCCGCCATAGCAATTGCAAAAGGATTTTTGCTCACATTTATCCTTTTTTCAAGCGCTTTATTTGAGGCCACGTCAACAACAGTCACGTTATTATCATTGTAATTCACAATATAAAGATAGCGATTATCTGGAGATACAGCCAAACGTCTCGGGGAAAAGCCAACAAGTATAGGCTCTCCAACAACTGCTTCAGTTTTAGTGTCAATCACAGATACGCTTAAATCCCCTCTATTCACCACGTAAATCCTTTTTTTATCGGGAGACAAAGCCATAGGGCCAGGTTGAGAACCAACTTTCAAGGTTTTAATCGCACGCCTCTCAGAAAGATCAATGACTGACACCAAATTATCTGTAAAACTAGAAACATAGGCATAATTATCTACAACAATAACATCTATAGGAATGCGCCCAACGGGAATAGCTCCCTCCACTTTATTGTTTAATAAATCCAAAACGGAAACCGTTCCCTCATAAGAGTTTACAACATATGCATGTTGTTCTTTGGAGTCTAAGGCAATCGCACGAGGCCTCAGCCCTACATTAAAAGATGTGCTTGAGACTTGATAGGTTTGTAAATCTAAACGCGTCACAGAATCTATATTTTTTCTGGTTACGTAAGCATATTTTCCGTCAGAAGTAAGGGTGACCCCCTTCAAGGATCCAGATATTTTTATTTTTTCAATCGTTTTTTGTGTATTTAGATCTAACACATTAAAGCTACTATTAACCCCATCCAAAATGTAAGCGTACTTGCCATCATTCGAAAACAAAAGTGCTATTGCACTAACCCGCAAACTTTCACTCTCTTTATTAATCTCATTTTCATGAGGCTCTTTATCACTCATACTACTTAGATGCACTACCATTTGATGGAAATAATAAGATAACCATCCTAGTATTCCTTTGTTTTTTGAATTAGGAAGAAGAGCAATCCCTTTTGGTCCTGAAGGGATGCTGATTGAATCTTCTAAAAAGACCTGCCTGTCTAAATCAATAATAGAGACAAGATCATCATTCATTTTTGTAATATAGGCCTCGTGTCCATCAGGATTAATGATAATCTCTGAACTATTCGTGCCCTTTCCAGATATGTGATTCACAATGGAACGAGATTCGATATTGACAACAACAACATCGGAATTATCGCGGCTGATGACATAACATGCTTTACAATCTGGACTTATTGCAACTGACAGAGGATGCTCACAAACTGATACTTTTTCAACTTTATGAAGATTGTTCTGAAGATCGATAATTGAAATTGTTCCAGAATTAAAATTTGCAACACAAGCAAAACGGCCATTTGAAGCAATATCAATTGAACGAGGTAAATTGCCCACAGCAATGGGCGCCCCCATCACTGCTCTCTTTTTAATATCAATAATCGAAACTGAAGAATCACTATAGTTTGTAACGTATGCAAACTTGCTATCCGGTGTCGTCATAATTGACCAAGGATGAGATCCAACTCGAATATCTCGGCACACTAAAGTCCGCGTCAATAGGTCAACAATAGAAACAGAATGATCACCCAAGTTTGCAACTAAAGCATATTTGCCATCTGGCGTTACAGAAACAGCCCACGGAATTTTACCCACTTTAATGGGGCGGATATCCTCTTTTCCAGACTTTAAATTTACAACTGAGAGGGTGTTATCATAGCTATTTGCAACATAGGCAAACGCTCCATCAGGGCTAATTGCAATCGCACGAGGCCTGGACCCCACAGAAATGGGGTTTTCAACAATGATTTTTTTTCCTGCATCAACCTTAACTACAGTATCGGAATCTGTGCTTGTTATATATAGGACTGGTTCAGCTCTCACCATAAACCAGCTACTGATAAGCAAAAGAACAATATATTTTTTCATTGCACCCTTTCATTTCTGAAAATTGGTCTATGTTAGTTACGCTGAGTACCATTGTTTTCAACTGAAAACAAGACATTTTACGAAAAAAAATTCATGAATTTTATGAATACAGGTTCTAACAAGAACCCTTGACAATATTCTCAGAAGGGTCTATTTCATCAATTGGATTAGTGATAATCCGGAGTACTGCTTAAAGACTAAAATTTAGGAGTGTATTATGAAATACAGCCTTCCTTTAAGAAGAACATCACCGAAAACTATTGATGATGATTTTATGGGCTACGTAGAGTTTTTGTACTTTGCGCTTAGCACAGAATAATAAGCGTGTAGATAATCATAAATTTAAAAATATGCGCTTTCCCTTTTAAAAACTAGTTTTTAGCAAAGGAGAATAAATCATGAAAATGAATTTTTCTATATTACTGTTAGGTTTAGTCCTAGCAGCGTGTACAAGCAGAATCGATACAGATGTTAAATCTGCTTATGAATCTAAACCTCAGATTCCCTTAAATGCGGCCTCTGTACTTACCAAATATGATTTTAATCCAACAGTTAAAACTCCGAGGACAGATCACCTCTTCTCTAGAAGTTTAACTCAAGGCGTTGAACGCTGGGTTAGTGCCCGTCTTCGCCCTGCTGGACAATTTGGCATTGCTCAGGTAACAGTCAGGGATGCCACAATTCTTGAATTGCCGGATTATCAAGCTCCTGAAAAATTCGAGGCTAGACTTGATGTAATCATTTCTCTGGTTGATCCACGAGGTGTGATTATTACCCAAGCGGAAGCAAAAGTTAAACGGGCAAAGACTGCTCCTCGTAATATTAGTGAAGAAGAACGCCGCGATCTAACAAAAGTTATTATTACTGAGGTTATCAATGATCTAGATAAACAAATGGAAGAAGCCATCTTAAAGATGACAAGCGGAGTTCCTATTTACCCTAGATAAATTAAGGGCACTAGCGGTTAAAAAAGCAGGTCTTATTTAAAATAAGGCCTGCTTTTTACTATTTATTAAGCTTGTGGTTGTATGCTCAAGATTAAGAAAACCACATAAGTTGAGACTATCTGTGCCTGATCATCCTTTACCACTTGAACATTCTCTTGCTTTGGCAGGAATGGCTCATCCTTATTTAGACTTTTTATCACTTTCCCTAACGGCAATATGCGTTGTCTTTTTGTTAGCTGTTCATTGGGCAGTTCCTCGTCTTCGAAAATTAAATATCTTTGATGAATCAATTTTAAATTCAATCACAGGAGGAATTGCTCTTGGATATATTTTACTGCACGTTTTGCCAAGTCTGATGCTTAATTTAGATGAACTTAGAGAAGAAACATATTCAAACTTTTTAGGGAATGAAAAGAACTTTACCTTTTTAATCTTTATGTTTGTTTTGCTGGGTTTTCTTACTCTTTATATTTTAGAAAAGCTTGCTCATGACAAAACAAAAAATGGTCAGGAATCAAGTCAAATTACTTATATAGCCCACGTTGGCACTTTAACATATCTGAACTTAACAATCGCACTTATGATGCCCGCCATGGCAAATGAAAGCTTGTCTGCACTGATGGTTTTTACCTTTATTATGGGACTTCATTTTGTTCTGCAGGATCATTCAATGAGTCATCATTTTCCAAAGCTCTTCGATGAACTTGGCAGATACATTATTATGGTTGGTATTGTGGTTGGGTGGTTGATTGGAATCTTTTTGCTGCCCCATACTCATACCATCTCGGCAACATTGATGTATGCATTCTTGGCTGGCGCTCTTATTTTGGGTACGGTTAAAATAGAATTTTCACTTTTTGAAGGGCATTCCCATTTTCCCACGTTTATTGCAAGTCTGAGCGCAGAGGCAGCTATTTCATTTATTATATTACTTTTGGAAACGATTGGGTAAGTAAAGATAAAAATCTGTATTTATAAAATTTACTTTTAACTTTTTGTTAAATTGATTTCGTTATATTAAATTTGGTGGTTAGAAAGACCCGAGGATGTTGGGTCCGAGATGAGCTCTATTGAGGGCTGCTTTTATAGTTTTGAATTATGAAGGCCTGCTTAGCCAAAGATATCAGTACGCGCGTATTGGTATTATAGGCTACTAAACGGAAAGGTGATACTTTCTTTTTGGATTGTTGTTTGTAAGCTTTTTGAGTAATGCAAAAAGGCAATGGCAGAGTTTTGTCGAGGTGGCGTGTGGGGAGGGCAGCGCCGTGGGAGACCGGGATAGGTGGGCCCCGCAAAGGCTACAACAATAACTAAAGTTAACCCAATACTAAAATCAGTTTCCTGATTTTGATATTTCTGATTCCTCTAAAACAATCACCCATAAAGCGAAACAACTCAGAGAGCTGAAACCAAGAAAGAATTCTTGCATCCTTGCCAGAAATTGTTTACCTTGTGTCATCTGTCCCCTTCGTCTAGAGGCCTAGGACATCGCCCTCTCACGGCGGCAACACGGGTTCGAATCCCGTAGGGGACGCCAAATTTTCACAATTCTTTTATCATTCATGCGTAATCCCTGTTTTTCCTTACCTGATGATCCAACCACCCTCCTGTGGCGTTACATGAACTTTTATAAATTGAAATGGATATTAAGAAACAAGAGATTGTATATGCCTCATGTTTTTCAACTAGGTGACCTTGCTGAAGGCACTACTCCTGGAGGGGAATATACGACTAACCCATATATTGATGAAATAACTCCATGGGCTAAAGCTTTTCGAACATCTTATTTTGTAAGTTGCTGGCATATGAATGATGAAAAAATGCCGAATATGTGGGATGATTTTTTACCCCACGAAACACCTGATGACTCTATTGTTATCAAAACGACTCTTGGATCTTTACAAAAGTGTCTTTCTCCATTTCCTATAGAAATAGGAAGGGTTAAATACATCAACCATAAAACTGAAAGCCTTCCAACTCGAGAAGACGGTTTTCCTGGTTGCTCTAATGTTTATTCATGGATTATGACTAAAGATCGTGGGAAATGTAGCTGGGAAAATGAAATACGAGTTGTTGCGTCAGGCGCATATGGCCCACTTACAATACATACCAATCTAAAAGGACATTATTTCTATGCTCCTTCTATTGATTTGCACGAATTAATCCATCAAATTCATTGTCATCCAAATGCTAGTGAGGCACGTAAAAATGAGATTGAAGCTTTGTTTAGGCCTGCAATTTTTCCTTCTTTAAAAAGCCATCATTTTTATTTAGGAAAGAATCTTCTGAAGACCCAAAGTTTTATTACAGCTAAAGATTAGACTTTATCTCCCACCATCTTTTTAGGATCGACGACCTTATCGAACTCGTCAGCGCTTAAAAACCCAAGGTGAAGGGTAGCTTGTTTAAGGCTTATATTATCCGCTAAGGCTTTTTTAGCAACCTTAGCAGCGTTATCATAACCAATAACAGGATTAAGGGCCGTTACCAACATCAAGGAATTTTCTATATTTTGTTTTAGGCGATCTTGGTTTGCAGTGATGCCTTTTAAACAATTATCGGTGAAACTATTACAGGCATCCGCTAGCAAATCAATTGATTGCAATACATTATAAATAATAACTGGTTTAAAAACATTCAGTTCAAAATGCCCCTGGCTGCCGGCAATGCTGACCGTCATATGATTCCCCATTACCTGACAGCAAACCATTGTCATCGCTTCTGATTGTGTAGGATTCACTTTGCCCGGCATAATCGATGAACCTGGTTCATTTTCAGGCAAGCATATTTCCCCAAGTCCGCATCTGGGCCCAGATCCCAGCCATCTGATATCGTTTGCAATTTTCATGCAGCTTACTGCCAAAACATTCAATGCTCCTGAAAGCTCTACCATAGCATCATGGCTGGCTAAGGCTTCGAATTTATTAGCAGCATTTTTAAATGGGAAACCTGTCAAACGAGCAATCTCTTTAGCAAATTCTTCTGCAAAACCAGGGGGACAGTTGAGGCCTGTCCCAACTGCCGTTCCCCCTTGAGCCAAAGGATATAGCCGAGGCAGGCAAGCCTTTATTCTTTCAATGCCAAGCTCAATTTGGCAAGCGTACCCTCCAAATTCTTGCCCTAATGTCATGGGCGTTGCATCTTGTAAATGGGTTCGACCAACCTTAATAAGATCTTTGAATTCTTTTGATTTCTTCTCCAGGTTTCTAAAAAAACGCTCTAAGGCAGGAAGTAATTTTTGATGTATTTCAGTTACTGCTGCAATGTGCATTGCAGTTGGAAAGCAATCGTTTGAAGATTGACCGTAATTAACATGATCATTGGGATGAACAGGTATCTTAGATCCTAAGTCATGGCCCAAAATCTGGTTTGCTCGGTTGGCAATCACCTCGTTGACATTCATATTAGTTTGCGTCCCAGAACCCGTTTGCCAAACAACAAGGGGAAAATGATCATCTAATCGGCCACTCAAAATTTCCTCGCAGCTTTGAATAATAGCTTTGCCGAGCTCAGGCTTAATTTTTCCAAGATGGATATTTGTACATGCTGCTGCATTCTTTAAAATCGCAAAAGCATGGATAAGCGGTATTGGCATTTTTTCGACACCAATTTTGAAATTCTGCTTTGAACGCTCTGTCTGGGCGCCCCAGTATCTATCATTTTTGACTTGGATTTCGCCCATCGAATCAGTTTCAGTGCGAAAAGGTGTCATTTTGTTCCCCTACTTTGAGTAGCCTGTTACATCAGGATACAAACATTCAAACAAAAAGACCAAGATCTTTAAAGAATTCTAAAATGTGGACTGCAAAAGCAATCCACATATTTTAAGGAAGAAATCGAAATTATTTCTGAAGCTATTTCTGGTGATTTTCTGAGGCAAAAGTTTTGCCAGATTCTTTAGCATAATGATTTGCATGCAAAGAATGCCCATGAGCAGCATGTGCATGATGAGCAGCTCTCTCATTTTCACCAGATTTATAATGCTTTGCAGCTTCACGGTGATGATTCGCTGCGTGATCGTAATGATCTGCAGCCTTTGAATGGTGAGCTGCGTGATCAGAGTTGTGTTCATTATTACGTTTTGACATTTTTAAACCTCAAATCAAGAATAATGTTTAACTACGATAATTAAATATAACTCATTATTATTAATATTTAGTTAATATAAAGTATTTCTTCATCAGATTTATTTGTAATGTTATTCAATGATTTTTCAATTTGATCTTGGCATGATTTTAAATCTTTATCCGATTTTGGATAAGGAATTGGGTCAGAAACAGCAAAAACGCCCCGTCCAAAAGGAAGCGGGAAATGAAAACGATCCCACGTTTTAAGGGCTCTATGCCGACTGACGGAATAACTAACAGGAATAATATCGGCTTGAACTAATTTTGAAATCGTTACAATACCAGGTGATACCTTATAGGCAGGGCCCTTAGGGCCATCAGGCGTGATTCCAATAATAACACCAGAGCGCACCGCCTTTACAAGGGCTAGTGCCGCTTTAGCCCCTCCCCTTGTTGTCGAACCACTAATAACATCCATACCAAAATGACCTAAAACACCCGCAATAAGCTGACCATCACGATGAGCAGAAAGCAGCATTTGGAAAGGTTTTTTCCATCTCCAGCCTGCAGGCAGCATGGCAAGTCTTCCATGCCAAAAACAAATGATAAAAGGTTTATCTTCAGTTACATATCGATCTATGCATTCAAGGTTTATTCGTTTCCATCTACAGGTTAGATACACAAATTTTATATAAAGATATCCCATCCATGCCAAAAATGCTTGAAACGCAGCAGAAGCTAGGATCTTTTTTAAAACTCTTTTCACTAAAAACTACCTTTCCTTTGCCCGAGGATGAGCAGCTCCATATGCCTTCATTAAATAATCTTTGTCAACTTCTGTATAAATTTGGGTGGTTGAGAGAGAAGCGTGACCTAAAAGTTCTTGGATCGCCCTTAAATCTCCCGTTGCGCTCATAAGATGACTAGCGCAGCTATGACGGAGAGCATGCGGGGTCGCTGTGTCTGGAAGCCCAGCTAAATAACGGTACTGGCGCATTTGTTTTTCCGCAACAGCCCGTTGCAGGCGCTTGCCTCGCATCCCTACAAAAAGGGGAGCGGTTTTCTCTTCTCCAAAAGGCATCTTTTCAAGATACCTCTGGATTTGCTGCTTAACATTTTCTAAATAGGGAACTTTTCTAAATTTACCTCCCTTTCCTTTGATTGTCAGATAATTATCATTATGGCAATCTTGAATGCTTAAAGACAGTGCCTCGCTAATGCGAAGGCCGGCGCTATAAATAAGCATAAACAAAGCCTTATCACGAAGGCCAATCCACACATCATCAGAAATCTGATCAATACTATCGACCAAATCAAGAGCCTGATCAACAGATAAAGGGCGCGGCAAAGTCCGTTTACGTTTTGGCGGCTGCATTTCAAAAATTGGGTGATCATCCATTATTTTTTGTTTTTGAAGAAAACGGAAAAAACTTTTCACCGATGACATTGCCCGTGCTGTTGATCGCATATGATAGGTTTGCAAATGGCGATTCGAAAGCCAAGATCTAAGCTCAGAACGTGTGAGCTTGGTTAATATCTCTAAACTTATGCTTTTTGAAAGGTGCGTTTGGTAAAATGTGATGAATTGGACAAAATCAGACTCATAAGCATCTAAGGTATGAGGTGACATAGCTCTGCCTGCCTTTAAATACAAAAGCCAACTTGAAAAAATTTCTTTTAATTCACTGTCCAAGTTTAAAAACCGTCTCTCTTAAATATGCGTCATTATAACCTATTTAAGTAAAATCCTGTTAGTCTCTAAATGCTTTATGATAAGCACAATACCTGGACATCGTAATAAGGTATTATAATACCGTAATAAAAAATCCTCTGAAATCAGCTAAAAACCTAGTGTTTTTTGTTGCATGTTTTTGTTTTTTCAATTACAAAGAGAAACAGGTTATTTTTTAATGAGTTTAAAGGATGCGCACTACACTTTCAGTTCGCCAAGAAGACGTCAAAAAGAAATGGATTCTTATTGATGCCGAAAATTTGGTTTTAGGCCGTTTAGCTGTCGTTGTGGCAAATCGCCTGCGCGGTAAGCATTTGCCTAGCTATACCCCACACGTTGATTGTGGCGACAATGTTGTTATTATTAACGCCGAGAAAGTTCATCTTACCGGTAACAAATTAGCGGATAAAAAGTTTTATTGGCATACAGGATATGCTGGTGGAATTAAAGAACGCACAATAGGGCAAATTTTAACTGGCAAACATCCTGAGCGCGTTGTTATGAAAGCTGTTGAAAGAATGGTTCCTCGTGGTCCATTAGGTCGCCGTATTATGAGCAACCTAAGAGTGTACGCAGGATCCGAACATCCACATGCTGCTCAACAATTAACTGTTTTAGACGTTGCTAGTCTTAATTCAAAGAATAAGCGGAGTATCGAAGGGTGACTGAAAAAATGGGTCTTGAAGATTTAAAAAGCGCTGTAAAATCAGCAAAAGCAGCTCCTAAAGAAGCTGAAACTTCCGCAGATGCTTCTGCAACAGCAGCAGCACCTCGTGTAGCTAAAATTGATGCACAAGGACGCTCCTATGCAACAGGTAAGCGTAAAAATGCAATCGCCCGTGTTTGGATTAAACCAGGTTCGGGAAAAATTTTGGTCAATGGAAGAACAGGTCCAGAATACTTTGCTCGTCCTGTTTTACAGATGATCGTTGGTCAGCCATTTAAAGCTGCCAATCGCATTAGTCAATATGATGTATGGTGTACAGTTGCTGGTGGTGGTTTATCCGGCCAAGCTGGAGCTGTTCGCCATGGTATCAGCCAAGCTTTAACTTTCTTTGAGCCAGATCTTAGAGGAGTTCTAAAGCAAGGTGGATTCTTAACACGTGACAGCCGTATTGTTGAACGTAAGAAATACGGTCAAGCGAAAGCTCGTCGTCGTTTCCAATTCTCAAAACGTTAATAATTTTATCGTTTTCCTCGGTAAAAAAGCTCGCTTCGGCGGGCTTTTTTATTATGTGGAGAACACAGACTTCCTAGTAAGGTTCTAGTATTTTTCTTAGTAAAGACGATAATTTAACGGTTTTCTTGTAAAGTCTAAAAAAGTAACTACTAACTTTTTAGAAACTCTTGCACTAGAACCCTCTTGACTTTCTAATAAGGTTCTAGTATTTTTCCTAGTATGCATATTGAGAACATCATAAAACAGCCTGAAGGAAAAACCCTTGAATTCAAAGAAAATGTGAATTCAACAGATAAAATATTAAGAACAATTGTTGCATTTTCAAATACTGCAGGCGGGAAAATTATCATCGGAATTGCAGATAAAACCAAACATGTGATTGGTATTAAGGATCCTCATCTTGAAGAAGAAAGATTAGCTAATTTAATATCAGAACACATTAGTCCTCGGTTAGTTCCTACCATTGAAATACTTTCCTGGAAGAAAACTCACTTGATTTTAATTGATGTTCCTTTAAGCCATACACGCCCTCATTATCTCTCAAAGAAAACACCGGATGACTCCACATATGTTCGAATAGGATCCACCAATCGCCCTGCTGATAATGATTTGATTAAAAGTTTAAAAAGATCCATTCAACTTAAAACTTTCGACGAAGAACCTCTTTATGAAACGAATATTGAACATTTCGATTTCAAGTCAGCTCAACATTTATTCTCCCCCTTTCGTTCTATTAATAAAAATGATTTTTATACGCTGGGGTTGATGATTAAAGAAGGTGCAAGAGACATCCCAACAGTAGGAGGAGTCCTCCTCTTTAGCAAAGAGCGAGAAAAGTTTTTTCCAGATGCTTATATAAAAGCAGGACGATTTAAAGGAAAAGACAAAAGAGAAATTCTAGATTCTCAAGAAATAAAAGGATGTTTAGGGATTGAGGATGCTATTCTCTTTTTTCGCAAACACTTATCGATTGGCATTAATATTAGTAACTTTCATCATCAAGAATCTTGGTCTGTACCACAAGTAGCCCTTAGAGAAGCTCTTATAAATGCTATCGTCCATAATGATTACGAACTGAAAGGCACGCCGATTTGGATCTCTATTTTTGACGATAGGATAGAAATTGAGAATTCAGGTTTATTAGCGACGGGACTAACAATTGAAGACATAAAAACTGGATTATCAAAGATTAGAAACCGTGTGCTTGCTAGAATATTTAAAGAGCTTAAATTAATTGAACAATGGGGAAGCGGCATTCAAAGAATGATCGGCGCTTGTGAGGAAATAGGATTAAAATCACCTTATTTCGAAGAAGTAATCGGTCATCGCTTTCGTGTGACTTTTTATTTTGAAAAAATCAAAACTGCGCCCCTGGATGTTCAGGAAGAGCATATTTTGGAAATTTTAAAATTCTATGGCCCTTTAAAAACTCATGAAATAGCCAAATATCTTGGATTAACACCAAAAACTGCAAGGATAAGACTTATGCAACTCATTAATAAAGCCATGATTTTTGCATTATCTCAAAGCAATAAAGACCCACAAAAAAGGTACTCCATTATGACTGACAAAAACGAAACTGAGTGGGATCTATTATCCTCTCAGCAAAAAATTGACTCTTTAAATATATCAATATCAAAAGCTATCTCTATTTTTGAAGAAGATAAAAAAACTCCTGAAAGTCTACAAAACTGGCGTTATTTCCAGCTAACAAAAGCAATCTCACATTTAGAAGGAGCTGATTTATACTCTTCATATGAGGTTCTTAAATCAGCATATGATCATAGACATGCTGATGAGTACATGGATAGAAAAGTAAAAGAAACTAAAGAAGCATGGAATATTAAGGATTATTTAGAAAAAGCAACCCGAAAAGCTCTCAAACTTATTCAAATTCAGCCAAAGCCATGATAGGATGAGTCACTTTTTGAGTTTTGATCTGAGTTGTTATGACAGGAATACATTCTTTTAACTTTTCGAATACCACCGTTTTGTGTATTGGCGATGTGATGCTCGATCGCTTTGTTTACGGCCAGGTTGAAAGAATTTCCCCTGAATCCCCGATACCCATTTTAAAAATGAATCGGGATTTTACCGTGATTGGCGGCGCAGGTAACGTTGCTAGAAACATTTCCTCTTTAGGCGGCAAGGTCATTTTCGTAGGCGTTACTGGCAAAGACCCAGCTGGTGAAATTTTAAAAAAACATCTTGATGAATTGCCCAATACCAAATCAACACTTTTTTCAGAGGCACATCGCCAAACCATTCAAAAAACGCGCTTTATTGCCCAAGGTCAACAACTTCTACGCGTTGACGAAGAAACTCCTAATCCTTGCCTAGATTCAACCGAACAGCAAATCCTAGATTATTGCAAAAAGGCCTTGTCAGAATGCCAGGTCATTATTCTGTCTGATTATAACAAGGGTATTTTTTCAAAAAACTTATGCCAATCAATTATCAACCTTGCAAAAGGTAAAGTACCTATTGTGGTGGACCCAAAGGGGCGCCATTATCATCACTATAAAGGCGCTACTATCTTAACACCGAATCTTAAAGAGCTGACCGAAGTTACGGGACATGTACTGAAATCACAAGATCAAATCATAAAGGCCGGCGAAGCTTTGAAAAGCGAACTAGAGATTGACTCTCTCTTGATTACTCAAGGCTCTCAAGGAATGACCCTTTTAGAAAGCACCAAAGAGGCGAAACAAATACCGGCTGTGGCCCGCGAGGTTTATGATGTCTCTGGCGCCGGCGATACGGTTGTTGCAACCTTAGCCGTTGCTTTGGCTAATGACATTTCCCTAAGCGATGCCTGCAGACTAGCGAACACAGCAGCTGGCATTGTAGTGGGTAAGGTTGGAACAGCAACTTTGAGCGCAGAAGAACTTGAAGCTTCGTTTAATCACCATACAACTGTCCACACAGAACAAAAGGTCTTAACTCTGCCTCGCGCTATTGACTGTTTAAAAGAATGGCGTCGTCAGGGACTAAAAGTTGGTTTCACCAATGGATGCTTTGATCTATTACATTTAGGTCATCTTCATATCCTGCAAGAATCAGCCGCAGCCTGCGATAAACTCATCATAGGCCTTAACAGTGACGCTTCTGTAAAACGTCTCAAAGGGGATTCAAGGCCGATTCAAAATGAGGAAACACGGGCTCAAGTTCTAGCGGCCTTAGGTATGGTTGATGTCGTTATCATTTTTGATGAAGAAACGCCTTATAACCTTATCAGCAACCTATTACCTGATGTTTTGGTAAAAGGCGCTGATTATACAATTGACCGGGTTGTAGGTGCTGACATTGTACAAGCCAAAGGCGGGGAAGTTCTTTTAGTAAATCTTAAAGAAGGACACAGCACAACCAAAACGGTAGGCAAGATGGTTGCTTAAGGGGTTTCAGAAAGTTACTTTTCACTATACTCATTGAAAATGAATGCCTATTTTCTGGATCGCCCCGCTCCGGTCGCGACGACGCAATTCTCCTCGTCATTACGAGGAGCGCAGCGACGTGGTAATCCAGGGGCTGTTGTTAGAGAGACCTTTTCTCTGGATGGCCACGCCCTTCGGGCTCGCCATGACGATAATACTGTAGTAACAGTATATGGCGCTAACTATAGCTGCTTAATAAAACCTTCTGCTCTGCTTCTAATTTTTCAAAATGCCAAAGCCCTAATATGTAACCAGTAAATACAGGAATGGTAATGATCAGTGTTCCCCAGCTGCCAAAATATTTTGTTAAATAGACAAGCCCAAAAGACGTAATAATATACACGACTGCGCGAGATAACGCATATGTGAAACTGATATACGTAAAACGTTTTAGTACCGGGAAATATTTATAAAAAACCGAGGTTGCCGGCGATGCATCCGCTGCAAAAAATATGATGCAGCATTGGAGAAGAAGGACTTGAAGCTCATTTTGCAAATTATCTAACCAATAGAGATAACTCATAATAATAACTGAGGAGATAAGAAGCTTAACTTTCAGTATTTTCAATGGATATATTTTGTAACTTAGAAACACGAACAATAAGTAAGTGCTGATTTGAACCATAGAAACGATAAAATTTTGGTGAATAATTTGTTCAGGGCTATAGCTAAAAGAATCCTTCAGAATTATGCCACAGTGCATATAAGAAAAATAAAAACACAAGGGCCACATACAATCCATTAGAAACAAAGCTAATGAGGTTTTATAATCGACTTTCTCTTGGATAAATGGGTTAGTTTCTTCTTCTGGATCCCCACTCGCTGTTACTTGCCGTTTTGCATCCGTAAAATCGGGCGTTTCCCTTAAAAATATTCTCCCCGCTGCCCCTACAAGAGCAATAACTGCTCCTACTCCAAAAATAATGCGCCAGTTAAATCCAAAATAAATTACAAATGATGCTACTGCTAAAGACGCGGCTCCTCCTATGGCTGATGCAAATGCAAGTAAAGCCACAGCTGAATACCTAGCAGGCGGTTTTATAAGCTCACTCAAATAAAGCTGAGCTCCGGTAAGCTCTCCCATCGAAGACATGCCTTGGACAATACGACATATCGTCACGATCCAAGAAGCGGTAATACCAATTTGAGCATACGTTGGCAAATTGGCCATAAAAACACAAGACAAAGACATAAACATAATCGTTAAAATAACCGTGACTTTGCGTCCAACGTAGTCACCGATGAAACCAAAAATCAGCGCCCCAATAGGCCTAAATATATACGTTATACAAAATGCAAAAGCCGCCAGCAGACTGGCGGTATGAGGATCAGTTTTTGGAAAAAATAACTCGTTTAATAAAACCGCCATATGGACATAGAGCATTAAATCAAAGTACTCAAGAAAAGTACCAATTGACAGTAACCCCACTGCCTGTTTTTGCTCTTTATCTAATGATGTAAATATGCCCATCATTTGATAGCCTCTCTCATTGGGCTCATAATATCAATAAAGAAAAGCATGATGAATACTCTATATTCTAATTTTCTCATGGCTATCAATTCTATCTAGATTTTCAAAATGTCTTAACCCAATTGTGTAACCAACACAGACCGGTACCATAATGATTAAAATTCCCCAGTTACCAAAGCTCTCTGTCAAATAAACAAGACCAAAAGAAGTGACCACATACGTCAAAGCACGAGACAAAGCGTAAGTGAAACTAATATAAGTAAAACGCTTAAAAACAGGAAAATGCTTATAAAAAATTGATGTGGCAGGCGCAGCATCAGCTGCAAAGAATATGATAGCTGACTGCAGGAAAAGTAGATAAAACGGATCCGTTATGTTATTAAGCCAGAACGGGCAAGTTATTATAATTACAGAAGATATAAGGAGTTTAACTTTCAGAATTATCAATGGATAAACTTTGTAACTCAAAAACACAAATAACAAAAGGCTCGCTATCTGCACCAGTGAGACAATAAAGTTTTGATGAATAATCTCTTCCGGTGTCAGTCCAAAAGTATGCTTGAGTATATTTCCGCAATAAACATAAGAAAAATAAAAACAAAGGGGCCACATACAATCCATTAGAAATAGCGCCAAGGATGTTTTTTGGTTTACCTTTTCTGGTTGAACAGAATCAGCCTCAAGGTTTTCTCTCTCAGCATTCTTTCTCTTTCTCGAATCTTTTCTTCGCCTTTTGGCATCAGCAAAATCGGGGGTTTCCCGAAGTTTTGTTCTAGCAACCGCCCCAACAACCGCAATTGTTGCCCCTACCCAAAAGGCAAGACGCCAATCAAGGCCAAAGGAAGTCACAAAAGAAGCCAAACCAAGAGCAGCCGATGTTCCAAGAGAAACTGCAAGTGCAAGTAGAGCAACAGCTGCGTATCTGGCAGGCGGCTTTATCGTTTCACTTAAATAAATTTGAGCTCCTGATATTTCCCCCATAGAAGACATGCCCTGCACAATACGGCATATCGTCACAATCCAAGAAGCAGCAATACCAATTTGAGCATATGTTGGTAAGTTTGCCATAGTCAGACATGAAAACGACATCATGGTCGTCGTGATAACAACTGTTACCTTCCTTCCCAAATTATCGCCAATATAACCAAACACAAGTGCGCCTATTGGCCTTAGAAGGTAGGTTGAACAAAAAGCAAAGGCGGTAAGTAATCCTGCAGTATGGGCATCCGTTTTTGGAAAAAACAGCTCATTTAACAGAACTGCCATATGAATATAAAGCATCAGGTCAAAATATTCTAAAAAAGTACCTATAGACAGTAAAGCTACTGCTTCTCCTTGTTCTTTATTTAATCTGGGCATATTTCTACCTATTCTTATCAGAAAGACTCTATCAGAAACTTAACTTAAAAGCAGAGAAAACCAATGCGCACCTTTTCTCAAAAGGTACTAAAGGTTTTTCTCATAATATCTTTATTTCATGTGGGGGAAATTTTCTTATTTTTTCTACTTTCTATTATGGAAATAAATAGAATTAGTCTTCTTACGGCTTTTTTTCATCCGCCAGGCTGATTTCAATTCTTTCTTTCGATTTGCCGATGTTCTTTCTTTTTAAGGTGACATATCCAACTTCTCCGGTCGATTTAACATGCGTTCCCCCGCAAGGGACTTTGGAAAAGCCGTCAATTTCCCAAAAACGTTTTTGACTAAGAACATCAGAAAAATCAGTCTTAATGGCTGCATCTTTTTCTATGATGGCATTATATTCAGCCAAAATTTCATCAAAAAGAGAGGCGATATTTTTATCCAATACAAAATCAATACGAGATTTTTCTTCAGCAATATGGGCGCCAATTTTCTCAAAACCCCACTTTCGCGTCACAATTTCAAGAACCAACTCAGCTGCAAAGTGAAGTCGCATCAGTTTATATCGGCGCGGCCAATCAATTTCCATCGTTATGGTATCGCCGGATTTAAGCCCATGACCTTCTTGAAGGGTGTAATAAATAAGGTTTTTTTCTATCTCAGAATCAATCACAGGCATTCCATTGATGAACGCTCGGTCACTTTCTTGCCCGCCTGAAAATGAAAAGACAATCGTCTCCTCTGGCACAATGCGATTATCCAAAACAGATGTAACTTTAGTAATTAGGCTTGTTTGATAGGGATTATCCCAAAAAACTTTTCTCAATTTTATATTCCTAAATGTTATTCTTTGCTGAAATATAATTGAATCTGTTCTTTTTAGATAGTGTCAGAATTTTAGAACTATCACGCGCATTTCTTTAAACATCCCTATCTTAATTGTTGGTTAAGGGAATCTATGATACGGTGAAATTCTTAAAAGAACTCATAACGTAATAAGGTCGGCATGGGCCAAGATAAACCTGACACAGACCTCAGAGAAGCCGTTTTAAAATTAATTGAAAACAGCCACCACCTGGTAACTAAAAAAGAAATTGCTAAAGTATTAGGGGTAAAAGGTGCGCGTCGCCGCGAATTAAAACACATTTTAGCGGATTTAAAAGCCCACGGTTATGGCGCTAAAATTGTTAAAAGAGTCAGGCAGCCTGAAGCTAATAACTCAGCCCCCAAAAAACGCCTTCCAAGACCTCATAACGAACTTCACCTTGGCCTTTTTAAATCTGGCCGTTCTAGTGGACAGCTGGTGCCTTGTCACAGAAAAGACCCTTTTCCTGGCGTTGCTTGTAATCGTGAGACAGCTGAAAAACTTAACGACGGTGATGTCGTTTTATATCATGCAAGCAGAGCAAGAGGCATTGAGATTGAAAGCGTTTTAGGATCAATCGATAACCCAAAAATTTTTAGTCTAATGGCCATTCATGCCCATCAATTGCCCTTTGAATTTGATCAAGGCGCCATCGATTTAGCCAATAACGGCAAAATTCCCCCTCTTGGAAATCGTACAGACTTTAGAGATCTTCCCTTGGTGACCATCGACGGTGAAGATGCACGCGATTTTGATGATGCCGTTTGGGCGGCCCCCGATACGGATCCACGTAATGAGGGTGGATGGCGAGTCATTGTTGCCATTGCCGATGTTGCTTATTACGTAAGGCCGTCGGATACCTTGGATAAAGAGGCTTATGAGCGCGGCAATTCGGTCTATTTTCCAGATAGAGTCGTGCCTATGTTACCAGAAGCTTTATCAAACGGGCTTTGTTCTTTAAAACCAAATGAAGATCGGGGATGCCTTGCTGTTGAAATGATCATCAGCTCGAACGGTAAAATGAAATCGCATCGTTTTAAGCGCGGCCTGATGCGATCAAAAGCAAGGTTAACTTATAACCAAGTGCAACATGCAATAGATGGTGATTTTGATGTAACAACAAAGCCGTTATGGGAAGACGTTCTAAAGCCTTTGTATGGAGTTTATCAATCCCTTTTAAAGGCTAGAAAAAGCCGTGGAACTTTAGATTTAAATATCCCAGAACATCATGTCATTTTTAACGAAGATGGCTCTGTTAAAAAAATTGCCCTTAGAACCCATCATGAAAGTCATCAGTTAATTGAAGAATTCATGATTGCAGCGAACGTCGCTGCCGCCAAAACTTTGCTGGTTAAAAATTGGCCTACGCTTTTTAGGATTCACGATACTCCTGACAGTGTGCGCGTTGACAATCTAAAGATGTTTTTGAAAACCTTTAAAATTGACATTCCAAAAACGAAGACTTTTAACCCACTCCATTTCAATCAGATTTTAAAAGCCACCACGGGCTCGCCCCATATGAGGTTTATCCATGATTTGGTTTTGCGCTCGCAATCTCAGGCAAAATATGCCCCCGCCAATATTGGGCACTTTGGCCTCAGCCTTGCTCATTATTGCCATTTTACTTCGCCAATTCGAAGGTATGCTGATCTTGTTGTTCATCGCTCTTTGATTGCCTCTTTAGGACTTGGTGATGACGGACAAGAGCCACTACCTCTTGAAGTTTTGGAAATGGTTGGTGATCACATTTCATCAACTGAGCGTCTAGCCTCATCGGCAGAACGCGAAGTTATGGATCGTTTCCATGCGGCTTATTTAGAAAATCAAGTTGGTAAAGATTTCCAAGGGACGATCGTGGGTGTTAGCACAGCTGGTATTTTTGTAGGATTATCTGAAACAGGCGCGCAAGGCTTTATCGCCAAAAGCCATTTACCCGGCGATTATTTTATTTTTGATGCAGATCATCATAGGTACATAGGTTCTAGAACCAAAAGAATTTATCAACTGGGCCAGCCTGTAAATGTTATTTTAACTTCATCCGATCCAGTGACTTGTTCTATTACGTTTTCGTTAGTTGAAGATAGAAAACCAAGGGACTTTGCTAAACCGTCCCATGAATATGAAGATAAAAAGCACAAACACACGAAACAAAAGCCCTCTCATCATCAACCAAAGGACAAGTCATCTCACAAAAAGGGAAACAAATCTTAAAAGATAGTTTCTCTTCAATGCCTAATTTCATAAGCATTTATCGTTAGTTTTATGAAAAGTAAATTAGGATGCGGTCGTAAGTAAGTCCAAATTGCTTTGCCATATTATGTCCATTGCTAAATTTGCCTTTTTTTCCACAGCCTCCAGAGCCTGAAGTATTTCCAAATGAATTTTGGATAAAGAAGAAGTAACAATGGTCTGAGCTAAAGGATGACAGCTTGACATAGAAATACTTGATTCATGATCTTTAAACTCATCTCTTATTCTTTGTAAAAGCTTTTGTATTTGAAGCGGCGCAAAAGAAGTCCAATAAACCCATTTTACTTTTATCCAATCTTTTGCCGCTAATGCGGCAGGGCTATTTGCTTGAATAGTTAATACTCTTTCTGCTTCTAAAGCTTCTACTGCCTTAGGAGAAAAATACTCAGAAGGTGAAGGTTGTGGCGCTTCGCACGCAATAGAAACGCCTTCTACCATTGCAAGATCACCTAAATGTTTTCGCCATATTTCAACTATATTCTGTTCAATTTCCTTTTCTGCCAACCTCATATTTTTTAAAATTTCGCTATGACTTTTATAAACAACATCCAATACAACGTTATAGACATCATCTGAAGCAAATTGAGAGGAAAGTCCTTTTTCTCTTTCTTCATATTCATCTTGTATCATACAAATAAATCGCTTTATTTCTCTTGGTGCATAACCAATAAAAGTACGCCAATTGTCTTGTAGCCATACTTTCGCAATTGCCTGACCTTTTTCTTTTCCTGCCGCAGCAAAATCGGGATCGTCAGACGCACCTGAAGCCACAATCAAATGCATCATGCATACGCAAATAATTACGAAAGATTTCAAAAAACATCACATACTTTGCGTTTTATTGCTAATATGCTCCCCCAGTATGCAGGAAAAAGTCAAGGGCACATTTTTAACAACACAAAAATATTAGATATCTATTTTCTGTCAGAATGAATGACAATCTTAGCGCTATCTGAATAATCTGATGCTGTAAACCAAACATTTCCAGCTGCTATTAATTTTTGATCAAGCTGCCGACAAGTTGCCTCTAATCCAGCTTTGTTATTTTTACGTGCCGCTTCTTGATCAGGTGTAAGCTTGTTAACCCAATCTCCTCTCGAAAATGCAAAGTTTGAGCTGTGAGGAAAATATTTATTAAACATAGCTACAGGAGCATCATCTTTTTGATAGGGCGCAGCAATAGTATCTTTTGAATTTTTAGCAACCATCACCGATCCGCAATGATTGATTATGAAGTGACAAATGAAATTCGGGTTATCTTCTATTTTCTTAGCGCCACTTAGTATTTTACTAACACAATCCCTTGCAGCTGCTGTTGGAAGGCCTACATCACTTCCCTTCTTTACCACATCTTCTGCTTCGCCTCTTGTGCAAAGTGCGTTAACTTCTTGAACGTTAATGCTTAAAAAAAGGAGGAACAGGGCTCCGTTTAATAAAACCTTTTTCATTTTAAAACCTGCATAAATAAACCAACTACTCATTCAGCGTAAAACAAATTTATTAACAGGTTCTTAATGTGTTTTTAAAGAAGTCTATTCCTCATTTTTACTATACTCGAAGGATTTCGAGATACCTGCAGGAAAACGAGAGGACGAGGGGCGGAGTGTATACAAAATACATGAGCACCGAAGACTCCCGAAGTTTGACGAACAGGTATCTCGAAAGACGAAGAGTATAACTATCCATACCTGTGCCACAGCATCAATACCGTGATCCCATAAAAGGCCAGCTTTTTAACAACTAGCTTATCTTTTACGCAAATAGACATCACCGTCAAAACAATAAGTCCTGGATAAGAAACCTCTAGAATAGGCCCTAAAAAAGCAGCAATCCCTTTAAAGTCCAGCAAGGAAACAAGGAATGATATGATCGTTGTTGCCAATAACATATATGGGAATGCTGTTTCTTTTAGATTTAGAATGCCGCAAAGATAACGCGCATAAATGTTATTAAGAGCAACTGCAGTTGTCAGACAAGAAAAAACAACCGTAATACCAATGATAAGTGATGCCTTATCGCCCATTATATGAGAAGCAATTGCTGGCAACATAAGTTCAGGAGACACCTTATCGATAACGGGGCTATAGGCCATTCCCAAATAAACGAAACCAAAATATACAATGGCCAATAACGATGCCCCAAGCAAGCTAGGTTTTAACGCTGTTTTTATAATTGCTTTTGGATCATCTGAATTGTTTGTTAATTGCTGAAGTTGTTTAAACACCAAAGCTGAAAAGAAAAAGGCAGCAAAGAGATCCATTGTCTTGTAGCCTTCGTGGAAACCGCATGAAAAACCATTTAAAGCATCACGTTCAATTGAAATTGGTGCGTAGATAACTCCCAGGCAAATTAATACAGCCAAACTTGTTAATAAAATGGGGGTCAACCATTTACCCAAAATGGTAATCATCCATGTATCTTTAAGACAAATCAGATAAGAAATAGCACAAAATAAAAAGCTAAATGGAATTAAAGACAGATCTTTAAAAATATACTCAATTCCACCATGAGCAACCGTAATACAACGCGGCACAACACCAAACGCTCCAAGAAGCGAAAGCGTAAACAGAGGTAGAAAAAAACCAGCGCTTTTTCCAGCTTCTGCGAAAAAGGCATTATAGCTTCCCTGGTGCAGCTTAATCACAAAAAGCCCTAAAAATGGAAGGATAATACCGGTTAGGAAAAGCCCTAAGAACCCCAAAACCCAAGCTGACCCAGATTCAAGGCCAATTTGAAGAGGAAATACCAAGTTCCCTGAACCAAAGAACATGGAAAACATTGAAAAACCATAAATAAAAATATGTCGTCGCATTAACATCGTACTCACTCCAACTTTGTGAGGTTAAAGAAAAAAATTACAGAAAAATGTATAAGAATTATGCCCCAAAGGGGACGACGACAGGAGAAATAACAACAGAGAGGCAAACAATAGAAAGGACATGCTCTTTTGAAAACTCAAAAGAGGAAACAGCCTGTTTCGTTGATGTTAAACCACTTGCACTCATTTAGAAAAATTAAATTTCAATTTATCGTATTTTATATTTTGAATGTTGTCAGGATTTGCTAGATTTGTCAACTTTTATAAATCCATATGTTTTTCTCCAGTTCCCCCTTGCGCCCTTTTTATAAAATGCTATCGTATTGATTAAGGTTTCTCAGCAATCAAAATAGTTCCATGCGTTATTTAGCTCACACATCCGCTCGCCGTAAAGAAATTCTTGAAACTATTGGGATTTCTTGTGTTGATGATCTTTTTAAAGATGTAGCGGCTAGTGTCTTAAACCCATCCATCGAAGGCCTTCCTGACTATCAAAGCGAATGGGCCGTTGAACAGCATTTTCGAAAACTAGCCAATCAAAATCGAAACGCCAGTGATGGACCCTTTTTTATAGGGGGAGGAATTTATCGCCATCACATTCCAGCAGCTGTTGATCATTTAATTCAAAGAGGTGAATTTTTAACCTCTTACACCCCTTATCAACCAGAAATTTCTCAAGGAACATTGCAGTATTTGTTTGAGTTTCAAACCCAAGTTGCAGAATTAACTGGAATGGATATCGCCAATGCCTCACTTTATGATGGCGCCACCTCTATGGTTGAAGCGATTATGATGGCCCAGCGAATTACCGGACGGAAAAAATCCATTATTTCAGGCGGTGTTCACCCGCATTACACAGAAACCGCCCAAACATATGCAAAGTTTGGGGGCTTTTCCTTAGAATGTTTGAGACCAAATACAACAGATTTAACACTGACCCCTGAAACAGCTTGTGTGGTCATTCAATACCCAAATTTCTTTGGTGAAGTGAACGACTTTAGAGAACTGGCTAAAGCTTGCCACGATAACGGATCTTTGTTGGTCGTGGTAATTACAGAAATCATGAGCCTCGGTTTATTAGAGGCTCCAGGTAATTTAGGCGCAGATATCGTTGTTGGAGAAGGGCAATCCCTTGGTAATGGCATGAATTTTGGCGGACCAACGTTGGGCCTCTTTGCGTGCAGGGAAAAAAACATCAGACAAATGCCAGGCCGGATTGTCGGAGAAACGGTTGACAGAGATGGAAAACGAGGATGGGTTTTAACCCTTTCAACGCGCGAACAGCATATCCGCCGCGAAAAAGCGACCAGTAATATTTGCACAAATTCTGGATTATGCGTCTTAGGCTTTACAATTCACTTGAGCTTGTTAGGTGCAGTGGGATTAGAAAGAGTCGCTAAATTAAACCACGCCCAAACTGTAAAACTTCGGGGTGAGCTGCTGAAAATCCCTGGAATAAAGGTAATCACCAAAAACTTCTTTAACGAATTTACAATTGAACTGCCTGTTGCAGCTGAACCTTTCGTGGAAGCTTTAGCTAAAGACGGCATTTTGGCAGGCATTCCCTTATCAAGGCTTTATCCAGGGCAATTTTCCAATCAACTTCTTTTAAATGCGACAGAGCTGACCAGTGATGAAGACATCGCTGCTCTCTCTTTGGCACTCTGTTCATACTTAAGTTAAGAGTTTCTCATCATGTCTCATTCCACGGCTATTGCTCATTCAAAAGATTATGTTTCTTCTAACGAGATCTCCCCTCAAACCTTTACAGGAAATAAAGGGCTTTTCATGGAAGAAGGCTTGATTTTTGAACAAAACACACCCGGTCTTACGGGCGTAGATTGGCCGGATGTAGAGATTCAAGATACTTATTTAGCAGGACTTCGTCGTCAGTCCGTAGATTTACCGGGGCTGTCTGAGCCGCAGGTTGTAAGGCACTACACACGCCTCAGTCAAAAA
>JAIEMR010000054.1 GCA_019751935.1 Alphaproteobacteria bacterium | reverse complement strand
CCCTCCTGATACTCAAACTCAAAAACTTAGTGAGCTGCTGGAGCAGTTGGAGCAGGAACTGCTGCAGGAGTAGTTGGAACTGCTGCTGGAGTAGCTGGAACTGCTGCAGGAGTAGTTGGAACTGCTGCTGGAGTAGCTGGAACTGCTGCTGGAGTAGCTGCATTTACACTCTTAACAGCTGATTCAGCCGTTTTCAAAACAGCTGTTGGGTTAGGAAGATTGTTAGCTGCTGGTGCTGCTGGTGCAGCTGGTGGATTAGTAGCTGCTTGTGCAGCGCTAAAAGCGAGAGTTGCAGCAACTGCAAACGCGAATTTCTTCATGGATAACTCCTAAAATCAAATAAATTAATTAATACATAACTTAGCTTTAAACTAAGCTTAGTTAATGAATAATCCAGGAAAATAGAATCGTCAATAGCGTTTATCTATTTTTTTCTCTTATATCCCATAATTACCATTAAAGTTAAAAGAGAAATAAGAGCAATAATACCGCTTCCGAGGAATGCATAGGCTTCACCGTAATGGTGAGAAATATTTCCGGCGCCTACATCCGCTAAAAGAGCAGAGATTGCGCTGATAATATAATAGCATCCAAATCCAGTGCCTCTTAAATTTTCAGGCACAGTTTCTGCAATTAATGAGACAAAAATATTTTGCGTGACACCGTATTGAATTCCCCAGAATAAAACACCAACAAATACAAAAGTCAGTGACATTGCACTGGCTAGGATTAAATCAGCCAGAACGATAAAAATAATACCGATCGCCAAGAACCAGTAGCGATTCATTCGATCAGCCAAAACACCCACAGGATATGACGCAACACACCAACCTGCATTAAAAAGCATCATGATTGCGGGTGCATAGGTATTCTCAAGGCCAAAGTTACTGTGAGCATGAAGGATTAAAAAGGTCTCACTCATACGGGAAAGCATAAAAATTGCATTCACAATCATCAACAACCAAAAAGTTTGCCCTAATAACGGAAGATTGGACCAATGAATGCGTTGACGTCGTTTTGGAGCAGGTAGAGGAATTTCCGCAGAAACCGCAGGGTGATCAAAGTTTTTTGATTCTTTAACAAAAAAGAGCAAGATAAAAAAAGCAATAAAGGCAGGAATTGTTGCAAGCCAAAAAACTTGCTGATAATTGTTATGTGTCCATATCATCGCAAGGATACCACATACAGCCCCAAAAAAGGATCCAGCCGTACCGAGGCTTCGTTTTAGCCCATAGGATGCACCAATTCGTTTGCGATGAGCAACGTCAGCAACCATTGCGTCTCTTGGTGTTGCTTGAATTCCATTTCCCAAACGTTCCATCAAACGTGCAGCAAACACAAGCCCAAATGATGAAGCAATCGCCAAAAGAGGCCGGCTAAATACTGATAGCATATACCCAAAAATCATAATGGGTTTACGTCTTCCGATATAATCGCTAAACATTCCCGAAAATAGCTTCATAGCATAGGATGCAGCTTCTGCCATTCCCTCCAAAAAACCAATCCAGACTGTTGTAACTCCCAAAAGAGTTTTTAGATAAATCCCTGAAAAACTATAAATCATAACAAACGAAAGATTTATTAAAAACATCATAGACCCCAAAACCCAAACCGTACGCGGCATAGGAGGGATATTCTCTTTTTCTTTTTTTTGGTGAGGGTCTGTTTGGGTCGGCATAATCAGGAAGCTCTTAAAATACTCGGCATCATTTAATTTCTTGTGGGGATTGAGCGCAGCACCTTCTTTGTAACGTAAACTATTCTTATCTAAGCAGCAAACTGTTTTTAAAGGTGCTTTTTAGCACATTTCCTTAGAAAGGTAACTTTAATCCACCTGGAAGGCTTAACCCTCCACTTACCTTACTCATTTCTTCACTGGTATGAGCATCTAATTTGGCTTTTGCATCGTTATAGGCAGCCACAATCAAATCTTCTAAGATTTCAATTTCTTTAGGGTCCACTAAAGCCGGATCAATCTTGATCCCCTTCATCTCGCCCTTGCCATTGATTGTCACGGTGACCATACCAGCGCCTGATGTGCCTGTGATCTCTTCTTGCTCTAGGCGCTTTTGCATTTCAGCCATTTGATTTTGAAG
This sequence comes from Alphaproteobacteria bacterium, assembly GCA_019751935.1. GTDB lineage: Bacteria > Pseudomonadota > Alphaproteobacteria > Paracaedibacterales > CAIULA01 > CAIULA01. The sequence continues at coordinate 22,174 of JAIEMR010000054.1, read as the reverse complement.
CTGCTGAGCTTGCTTTAACATTTGATTGATATTTTTCATAAATCTTCCTATTCAATAAAAGTTACAGTTGTTCCAGGGAATGCTTCCTTTACCGATGCAACAACAGGATGTTCCAATACTTGTTGCTGGGTAAACTCTTTCTCTTTTTGTTTTTGTTGCCTTAGTGTTCCTTGACCATCTTCTTGGCTGAGGTTAATTTTCCACTCTTGCTTTGTTATTTTTTTAAGAGCCAATTGAAGCTGCTGCACAAAAGAAGGCGGCGCATTGTCTGCAAGGCGAATTGTTAAATCGCCCGGTTTATAAGATACAAGGGAAACATAATGGACAAGATTTCCCGATAAAAGAGGCTCAGAGCGCTCTAAAAGTTTGACCATTTCTTCAAAGCTTGCTGGCAGAGGGAAAACCTCTTGAGGTTTTTCAATAGGAACAGAAGGAGCCGCCATCGGACGAGAAGCCGGAGAAGTTAAGGTTTGCTTAGATCCCCCTTTGAAAGACTCAATTAAATCGCTCAACAAAGGCATTTCAGCCATATAACAAAGGCGAATCAGAACCATATCTAAGGCCTGGGCTGGGGAGGGAGACTGATTAACCTCTTCAAACCCTTTTAATAAAACCTGCCAAGATCTTGTGAGTATGGGGACATTAAGGGGCGCTACAATTTCCATCCCCTGCTCCCTATCTGCAGATGGCCATACAACATTATTTTGAAGGTTAGGAACTGTTTTCAGACAAGTCAGCCAATATACAAGATCTAATATATCCTGCATGATCACCACTGGATCGCCGCCATCTGTGACCATTTCGTGGGTGATTTTTAAGGATTCTTCTATATCCCCTTTGAATAAAAAGCTTAAAAGCGTAAAAAGTCGACCCCGATCCGATAACCCCAGCATCGACCGAACCGTAAGCGCTAATATTGATCCCTCAGAATCTTCTTGTCCCGTCAAAGCAATGGCTTGATCTAATAAGGATAAAGCGTCCCTTAGGGATCCATCGGCTGCGCGCGCTAGAAAAGAAAGGCCTTCTTCTTCAACCGCGTATCCTTCTTTTTCAGCAATAAATTTTAAATGCTTGATGAGAGAAAGAGGTTCGATACGCTTTAGGTCAAAACGCATACATCTGGATAAAATAGTCTCAGGAATTTTACGAAGTTCAGTTGTTGCAAAAATGAACTTAACATGGGGCGGCGGCTCTTCAAGAGTTTTCAAAAGGGCGTTAAACGCACTTTTCGAGAGCATATGAACTTCGTCGATGATGAAAATCTTGTATCGGCCCGTAACCGCTTTATAGCGGGATGATTCAATAACCTCTCGGATATCATCCACGCCTGTTCGACTCGCGGCATCCATTTCAATCACATCAAGGTGACGGTCTTCACTAATGCCCACACATGATACACAAACGCCGCAAGGATCAGGGGTCATGCCCCCTTTGCCATCGGCTCCAATGCAATTGAGAGCACGTGCAATAATGCGGGCTGTTGTGGTTTTTCCAACGCCTCTGATTCCATGCAATAAAAAGGCATGTGGCAAACGATTGTTTTCAATACTTTGCGTTAAGGTTTGGGCGAGAATCTCTTGTCCCACAAGCTCTTTAAGAGTGGTCGGCCGATATTTACGAGCAAGAACGCGATAAACAGTACCCATTAGTCCTGTGGTATTTATTGATAAAAATAAAGTGGAAGCTCCACCCACGACCCAAGAAAAAATCGTTACGACTGCTTCCTTCCGGACCTGATCGGATTGGCGACCCACTTGCCCATAAGGGAACCTCCGTTGGCACTATAACAGACTGCTTCATAAGATGCCAGATAGAAGGTGATCTCCAATACATTTAAAAAATAACAACAAATATCTAGCATTTTATCCCACACATTTATTGTGTGGCTAAAATATGCATAATACATCGAAGGAAGCATCGCTCAAACCCACTGCTTTTAAAGTCATAGCCAGAAATTCCGCTGTGTGTACTCCCTCACGCAAAGCGAAAGAACCTAGCTCTGGATCGATGAGTCGGATGGGCAAGTCATCACTGTTAATTGAGTCATCAACAAGAATCAGTATAACATGCTGCCCGTCTGCATGATTGACATTTAAGACGATGGCAGCACGATCATACTTGTCTCTCTTTGAGCCCTTTATTAAAAAACTAGTAATAAATTTAATAGCTTCAATCATGCGCTGCTTTTGCACTTCAAGATACGGTACTAAGCCGCTTTCATGAAGATTAGGAGATATTAAACACCGTCGCTTCAATTCTTGACAAATATTTTGGAATTTTGGGTATTCCTTTTCATCTTTTCTACTCTTTATCGCTTCAGCTTCGAGCTCAAGTTTTTGGATCTCCTCTAATCGAGACCCATGACGTTTCACAATGGCCTCTACAGTTCCTTCTTCATTTTTCACCACATCCGCGGTTAATAAATCAACATCCTCCAAGCCGCTTGCGATTAAAAATTCTTCAGCAAATATCTCAATAGTTCCAGCACATTTATCATGAAGAATTGATATTTTGTCCCTGATAAACCACGTTTTTACCCTACCTCTACTTTCGGTGAGGTATTTTTCTATCGCTTTTATGAATTCCCGCATCTTTAATTTTCTCTCTTTCAGTAAAGCTGCATTTTTAGCGGATACTTTGTCGGATTTGCACTTACTCTAAATATACCTTTGTTTGAGTTTATTAAGATGATTAGAGCGCGGCAAATTGCAGAGCAAAAGGTTAAGTGCCTCCGTTAGCTGGGATTAAACTCGGAAAGCCTATCTCCTCCAGGAAAACATTTTATCATCATCTCTAATTGCTCTTAAAAACTGAGATTGTTTGCATGTCCATTTTCTACTCAGCAATAATTATTAACTTTCGCGTAAATCATAAGTCGGTTGTTTTGCCTAAGCATCCTTGTTACACACCCCCATATACTTTTGCAGTTTAATTTTTCTTACTTTTTCGTTCAATAAACGTCATTGAAACGAAAAGAGTTTGTTACAATACAGAAATTTCTCCCATAAATGCCTCAAAAAACTTTAAAAATGAAAAATCTATCAAAAATATTTAGTTTAATTCTTACTAATTGTTGAAATTTTAAATTATTTTTAGTTTAATTTAATGGTGTTAGGAATTTGTAGGAGAAATTAATGATGACAACGAACTCTCAGCAAGCCGTATATATGTCTTCTAATGAAGACTCTTTTATGAATCCCACTCAGATTGATTATTTCCGCAAGAAATTGCAAAACTGGAGAGAACAGCTTTTAGAAGAATGCAATCAAACAATCAATCAAATGCAAGATAATCTTATGAATGAACCTGATGTCATTGACGTCGCCTGCAATGTTGTTAACCAGGCCATAGAGCTTAGGACTCGTGATCGGGAACGCAAACTGATCAATAAAATAGATGAGGCTCTTCGTCGCATTGATAATGGGACTTATGGTTATTGTGAGGAAACAGGGGAACCTATCAGCCTGAAACGTCTAGAAGCCAGGCCAATTGCAACGTTAAGCCTAGAAGCTCAAGAACGTCATGAACGCCGCGAGCGCGTTTATAGGGAAGAGATTTAAAAAAAACCCTCTCTTTGGAATTTAAAGAGAGCCCCGCCCTAAACCGTCAAAAATTTATGTAATCTTAAATAACGTGGCGATGCTTCTTGCCAGGACGGGAATTCACCTTCACAGATCGCCACACCTGAGGTTGGAAACTCTTTAAAAGGAATAGAGGGCTCTAGTTCTTGAATAAATTGAGTCAATCCAGGATTATGCGCAACAATCATGACACACTGATGAGTATCTTCAACCTCAGACAAACGATCCCATAATATTTTACTATTGGTATGGTAAAGCTCGTCCTTATAGACAATACTCGCTGTGCTTGGCACCAAGGGTTTCATTCCCTCTAAGGTTTGGCGTGTTCGTTTGGCATTTGAGCACAAAATCAAACTGATACCTTCTAGATGCCCTTGTATTTTAACACGAATGGCATCCAACTCATGCATTCCAGCCATTGTAATTGCACGTTCACGATCATTAAAACCAAACCGCTCTAACTGGGCTTGGGCATGGCGCATAAGAATAAGCCGTTTCATGATTATTAACCTTATCAAGGATTTATTAATAATAGTTCCCTAATATTAAATGGTAAAATAGGAATTCCTTAAAGGCAAGCGTAGTGAATACATATTTTGATCAAACAAAAATAAAGTGGCTTCAGCTCATCAGAACACAAGGGATTGGGCCAATTAAATTTTGGAATCTATTGAAAAAATATGAAGACATTGAAAGAGCCATTGAAACACTAAAAGACCCCTATCCTTATGCCAAGGCCGAGGCTGAGCTCTATGAACATCAAAAGCGCGGATATCACCTGATTGCAGCTTATGAGGAAAATTACCCAAGTAGACTTAAACGCCTCAATGACTTTCCCCCGCTTATTAGCGTGGCAGGCAATATTGACTCCCTAGGCAAACCAGCCATCGCCATTGTTGGCGCGCGAAATGCCTCGCTTGGAGGGCGTAAACTCAGTTTTCATTTTGCAAAAGGACTTGGAGAAAAAGGCTGGGTTATTGTATCAGGCCTTGCAAGAGGTATCGATGAGGCTGCTCACAAAGGATCTTTGAAAACGAAGACTATTGCGGTGCTTGCCGGCGGCGTTGATCATATTTACCCGCCTGAACATGAATCCCTTTATAAGGAAATTCTAGAGGATGGCGCCATTATTTCAGAAATGCCACTAGGCACATCGCCAAGTGCCTCTCTTTTCCCAAGGCGAAATCGTCTGATTGCAGCGTTAAGTCAAGGCATTGTTATTGTTGAGGCTGCCTATAAATCAGGATCCTTGATTACAGCTGAGTATGCCTTAGATCTTGGAATCGATGTTTTTGCTGTTCCAGGATCGCCTTTAGACCCCAGATGTCAGGGTTGCAATCACTTATTAAAACAAGGGGCCCTTCTTGTTCAATCCGCGTCTGATATTCTGGAAGTTATTGGTATTTCAGATCATCCACAAACAAATGCAACTGATACGACGCCAGCAGAATATACACCCTCAATCCTTATCAAACCTTCTGATATAAAAAAGCAAATTCTCGAAGATCTTACAACAACCCCAATTCCCATTGAAATCTTTCTAGAAAATTACAATTATCCCCCAGGTGAATTGATGAGCCTTTTGGCAGAACTGGAACTGCAAGGCCTTCTCATCCGTCATCCAGGAAATTGTGTTTCTTTAGTTCTCTAGAGATTGCTCTTTACGCCAAAGCCGTAGAAGAAATGATTTGAACTGGAGTAATCATTTCGTCTTCATGCCTTGGATAACTTGGTAAAAGTCTCTTTAAAGCTTCCCATTCTATTGCAGCTTCTTTAATTCCTCTTTTACCTGTATCTTTGACAACTTGTTCACAAATCTGGGGTGAAGGAACCGTTACAGGGCGCCCCATAGAAAGAGTTGTAATCTGAACATGTGCTGCTTTTTCCAAAGTATACATAGAGCTAAAAGCTTCAGCGATTGTTCTTCCTGCGGTTAGAAATCCATGATTTCTAAGGATCATAACATCCTTATCCCCTAAATCATCAGCAAGGCGCTTTTTCTCATCACCATAAACAGCAATGCCTTCGTAATCATGATAAGCAATCTTGCCATAAAAATGGCATGCATGCTGACTTAAGGGAAGCAAACCATCTTGCAAAGCTGCAACCGCCATCCCTGTTACAGTGTGAAGGTGCACAATTGCTCCAATATCTGGCCTTGCTGAATGTATTGCACTGTGAACCGTAAGGCCAGCTGGGTTGATTCCATAATCTGAATGGCCGATGATTTCACCATCTAAAGTGACCTTTACCAAATTTTCAGGGGTAACCTCATGAAAATGCAGTCCAAATGGATTAATCAAAAAACATCCCTCTTCTTCTGGAATGCGCGCAGAGATATGGGTATATATCAAATCAGTCCACCCAAATAACGCCGCCAGATGATAAGAAGCCGCAAGATCCAAACGAACCTGCCACTCTTCGGCAGAAAAATAAGTGTTTGAGAATCTTCTCATTTTCCCTGATACTCTCCTTAAAAGCCAACGTAGTGCTTAGTGTAGAGATACAATTATTAACACCGCGTTAATAAAAATAGGAAAACGATTCAGATGCCAGGCAATACCTTCGGTCAATTTTTTAGGTTAACAACCTGGGGCGAAAGCCATGGAGTTGCCATTGGCGGCGTTTTGGATGGAGTTCCTTCTGGGCTGCCATTGACACCTGAATGTATTCAAACTGACTTAAACAGAAGAAAGCCAGGTAATCATGCCCTTACCAGCCCACGCCTAGAAAAAGATGAAATTGAAATTTTATCAGGAGTATTTGAAGGCAAAACACTTGGTACCCCAATTGCCTTTATGGTTCGAAACCAGGACCATCATTCAAAGGATTACGATGCTTTAAAGTCAGTTTACCGTCCAGGACATGGGGATTACACCTATCAACAAAAATATAACCATCGAGACTATAGAGGGGGTGGGCGCTCTTCAGCCCGCGAAACGATTGCGCGCGTTGTTGGAGGGGCAATTGGAAAAATTGTTCTCAAAAGCACATTTGGCGAAGATATTAAAATCAGAGCGGCGATTACCCAAATAGGTCCTTTAAAAATTAACCTTGATAATTGGGACTGGGATGAGGTTAATCAAAATGCCTTTTCATGCCCTGATAAAAATATGGCCCAACAATGGGAAGAGTACTTGACCCATATCAAGGAGCAAGGAAAATCAGCTGGCGCCCTTATCGAGATCTATGCAACCGGATTTCCAGCTGGCCTTGGAGAGCCTGTATTCGATAAACTGAATGCTGACCTTGCCAAAGGCCTTATGAGCATCAATGCTGTCAAAGCCGTTGAGATTGGCAGTGGATTTGATTGCGTAGCAGCTGAGTCTAGCTATGATGAAATGATTTTGGAAAATGGAAACCCCCATTTTCTAACCAATCATGCAGGAGGCATGCTGGCTGGCATTTCAATGGGCCAACCAATTGTCTGTAAAATTGCTGTGAAACCAACCAGTTCCACGCTTAAGCCCCGTCAAACGATAACCACTGACCTTAAGGAAACAACCCTTAGCGTTACCGGAAGACATGATCCATGCGTTGCCATCAGAGCCATTCCCATTGCCGAGGCGATGGTGAGTTTAGTTCTTGCTGATCATGCGTTAAGGTGGCGCGGACAATGTGGTCCTTTTGATAGGGTTAAAAAATGAAATGGGCGCTTTTTAAATTTCAAATCAAAGTGCTAGGGGCGAATTGGTATCGCCTGCCCTTTTTATTAGCCTTTATTTTTTTACAAATTGCTTTTGTTTTGACAGGATCAGAAGGAAGCATTTACAAAGCTTGGTTTACGCCTGTTACCGTTATTCTTTTCACGCTCATCATTAGTCAAAGTTTTCATGAGGTTTTAAAGGAAGACCTTGAAGATGGCAGTCTTTTTTGGCTGCGCAATCAAGGGGCAGCGCCTGCTTTATACTTTTTGATCACAGCAGCTGCTTTTTGTGTTATGACCCTTATTCCGACACTGATGGTTGTTATGGGAACGTGGATCCTTAGAGAGGATGGATTAGATGCTATTTTTGTGATGAGTTTGGCATTGTCATTGATTGGCATACAAAGCATCTGTCTTGGAGGAGCCCTTAGCATTTCAGCACTGATTACCAAAGTTCAAGGGATGCATCTTACCCTGCCTTTGTGTCTTATCCCACTCGGACTTCCTTCTCTGCTTTTGATTTCAGGCCTTGATCAAGGAACAGCAAGTCTATCAACCTTAAGCCTTTTAATGGGATTAACACTCACCCATATCGCCATAGGCATTGGCCTTTTTACATATGCTTTGAAAAGCTAGTTTTCTCCGTTTTTCATCTTTTTCTTTCTGTTTTTTAAAAAATTTGGAGGGCTATCGATCCTCATTTATTCACTGTTTTGGACTCTTATGGTTTCAGGTAAACCAGATCAAAACTATACAATAAAATGCATATTTATGATGATATATAAACTATATATTAATCTTTTTTTGCTACTTTATATCATGAGGGCACAATTATGGTGGGCACCAGCTTAAGTGCGGCTGGTGGACAATTCTCTGGTTTTTCTCTTAGGAAAAACTTCCGTCCCCTCAGGACCTGGGTGGATACAAAAGCGCGATCGAGCTCTTTCTATCCACTATATCAACACATCCTTGTGTTGAGAACCTTTGTCGTCACGTTTTTTTAAACTAAACACAAAGGCTGGGTGAGTATTGCTCTCGTGGTGGAGGAGGCGGAGGCCAGGCACATTTTGGGGTAATACGGAGGCCCCGTCAGACCTAACAAATGTGTCTGAAATGACTCCCTAAAATCCCTTAACTCTCTCTACTTTAATCTTTTGAATAAACTCCATGGATTTGCCTGCAATGAAAGACCTGAAGACTTCAACAGAACTCAATTCTTCCCCGCTCCAAAAGGTTCATATCTCTTAAAAAACAGCTCTTACTTCCTCAAATCAACTATTCGCTTTTCAATTTCCTGGCAGAAATAATGATAGAGGGCAATATGAACTTGCTGAATAAGAGGTGTCATTTTAGAAGGGGCTGCTATCAAAATATCAGCATGAGCCGCAAGCTTACCGCCGCCCTCGCCGGTCATGGCGATTGTTGTCATCTTCATCTTTTTAGCTTGGATAAATGCATTCACAACATTCGGTGAATTACCGCTAGTGGAAAGCCCAAGAATTACACCCTTATCGCTGCCATAAGCCTCTACCTGCCTTGAAAACACAGTTTCATAGCCATAATCATTGCCCAGTGCCGTTAAAACGGCTGGGTTATCGGACAGGCAAATAACATTTAAAGCCTCACGTTCCTTTAAGTAACGCCCGACAAGCTCGCCTGTTATGTGCTGAGCATCAGATGCTGATCCACCATTCCCGCACACCAAAAAAGCATGGCGATGAAAAAGGCAATTGAGTGTTACCTTGATAGCTTCTTCAAGGTTTTTTGAAAGCTCCTCGTTATTAAGAGTATCTTCTAAAACTTTAAGGGATGACTTTAAATAGGCTTTAAACTCTGGCATAAATCTTTCCGAAATTTAACAAATGGCTAAACATAGTTTATGAGGACTTTCCATCTCACAATCAATCTTTTTTTGATATTGAGCCACCATCATTTTTAAATAAAAAGGCAAAATAGTGCGTGAAGATTGATCTTTTAAGGGTTGTTCGCCTTTTAAAGTTTCCATATGTCCTGGCCTTAACTGAACCATTTCACCTTCAGAAACCAACATCAATTCCATGCTTTCATCGCTTGGTGACGGCTTAATGTGAATGGAAAGCACACCCCCTTTATGAAGAGCCTCAACAATCATAAAAGTAGCCCCTAAAACAAGACGACAAAACAATCCATCAGGAAGCATAGCAGCCTTAATGTCGAAAGATAACCGAACCTTACTGCTGTGGCATAGATCAGTAATGATTTGCTTAACATCCGAAAAAGTTGGGGAATTGCTAGAGGCAGTTAAAAGAGCCCTATAAACCTTTAATCTTAGCTTAGCCGTTTCAGAGCTTGTTAATAAAAGATCCTGAGTGTCATTATCAATTTTTTCACTACCAATCGCCATTTCAAGGCCCAAACCAAGGGCTCCTAAAGGTGTTGCGATATCATGGCAAAGCTTAGCTGTCATTAAATGCATTAGAACAAATTGATCAGACATAAGGGACCTTTTCTGGAAAATTAGCTTTGGAATTTATCTTAGACCAGACACTCAACATACTCAAAGAATTTCAAATCACCTGCACGGAGTGAAACGCGAAAGGCAGCGATTCACAAGGGACAAGGAGCGTAAGTGTATATAACATACATGCGCACCGCAGTCCCGAAGTTTGACGAACAGGTGATTTGAAAGGCGAAGAGTAAATATTAAATAGCAGTTTCTTCCATCTGCTTAATAAATTCGATGAAATCGCCAACGTTACTAAATTTGTGATAAACACTAGCAAAGCGGACATAAGCCACAGGGTCCAGGTTAATAAGTGCCTGCATGGCCATCTGACCAATGGCTTCAGTGCTAATTTCACCGTCTCCAGAGGTTTCCAATTGCCTTACAATACTTGAGATAACGCGCTCAACTCTGTCTGATTCAATGCCGCGTTTATGAAGGGCTGTCGTAATCGACTGTGCTAATTTATCTCTATCAAAAGGTACCCTTGCTCCACTTTTTTTGATAACAACCAAATCCCTTAGCTGTATACGCTCAAAAGTCGTAAACCTAGATCCACATTCTCCGCAAAAACGACGGCGACGAATGGATGCATGATCATCGGCTGTGCGGGAATCTTTAACAGAGGTATCGGAATGACCACAAAAAGGACAACGCATTTAAAGATCCTGATAAATGGGAAATTGTGAACAAAGATTCAAGACCTGCTCTTGGACAACCGGTATTACTTTTTCTGCTTTTCCTGATTTCAACCCCTTTAAGGTGTCCGCAATTAAATCTGCGACTAATTTAAATTCATTTTGGCCAAAACCCCGACTAGTTGCAGCTGGCGATCCAATCCTAATGCCTGATGTTGTCATAGGAGGAAGAGGGTCAAAAGGAATCCCATTTTTGTTACAGGTAATATTAGCATGCTCCAATGTAATGGCTGCATCTTTGCCGGTAATGCCATATTTCCTAAGGTCAACTAACAACAGGTGTGAATCCGTACCGCCGGAGACCAAATCAAGGCCATGACCCACCAGCGTTTCGCCTAAGATTTTTGCATTATCAATAACATTTTTCGCATAAATCCTAAATTCAGGCTGCAAAGCCTCTTCAAAGGCAACAGCTTTGGCCGCAATGACGTGCATCAAAGGACCGCCCTGCAGGCCTGGGAAAACAGCCGAGTTAATTTTTTTACCCAAATCCTCATCGTTGCATAAAATAATACCGCCCCTAGGGCCACGAAGAGTTTTATGGGTAGTGGATGTCACAACATGTGCATGAGCTAAAGGGCTCGGGTAAACGCCGCCAGCAACAAGACCAGCAAAATGCGCCATATCAACCATAAGGTATGCGCCCACTTTGTCCGCAATTTCTCTAAATCTTTTAAAATCGATCACCCGCGGATAAGCAGAACCACCGGCAATAATTAAACGGGGCTTGTGTTGGGTTGCGAGCTGTTCGATTTTATCATAATCAAGAGTAGCCGTTTTTTCATTCACATCATAACTTACAGCATGAAACCATTTCCCGGATAAACTGACACTTGCCCCGTGTGTAAGATGCCCGCCTGAGGACATGGACATTCCCATTAATGTTTCACCCGGTTTTAGCAAGGCAAGCAATACTGCCTGATTCGCTTGCGCCCCTGAATGAGGCTGAACGTTGGCAAAGTTGCAATTAAAAAGGCGTTTTAAACGATCAATTGCCAAGGTTTCAACGACATCCACAAATTCACAGCCGCCATAATACCGCCGACCTGGATAACCTTCGGCATATTTATTGGTTAGAATAGAACCTTGAGCCTCTAAAACTGCTGTGGAAACAATATTTTCAGACGCGATCAATTCTATTTGCGTTTGAAGACGCAATTTTTCATCTTCAATGGCCCTTGCAATTAAAGGATCTTTATCTTTAAGAGAAGAAATGAGCATCAGAAACACGCCTCAACTGGTGCCGCAGGAGGGAATCGAACCCTCGACCTCACCCTTACCAAGGGTGTGCTCTACCACTGAGCCACTGCGGCTTTGCCTATTAGAAAAGTAATACGAATATCTCACAAGGTACGCAATCTTGGCAAGCCGAAAAGTGGTCAAAGGGCCTCTTTAGCTTCCAGGTACAGAAGATTCAAGTTGTATAACGCAAAAACCCCGTAGCCCTTAAAACGCTTGACCAACGCTGATGTAAAATTGATACGCAGCATCGATGGCTTTGCCGCTGAGTGGGTCTTTTCTGCGCTTTAAAGGAATAGCTACGTCAAGACGGATAGGGCCAACTGCACTATAGTAACGCGCACCAACACCTGTGCCCCATAGCATATTCCGCCCTCTAAAATCAGGCATTTTATGGGCGCTGACGGAACCTCCCTCTAAAAAGGTCACAAAGCCTATTGTTTCTGTGGTTTTAATTCTAAGCTCAGTTCCAATCTCTGCCAAAGACCTTCCTCCGAGAGGAATGTTTTGGGTATCAAGTGGCCCAAGAAGCTGATAACCATATCCACGAACCGATCCACCGCCACCTGCATAAAAACGTTTGTTAGGAGGAACAAAGTCTAGAGATTTAATAAAGACACTCCCTCCTTTGACAAATCCCGCTAACACTCCGTCACTTTCTCCCAGCTCATTACTCATAAACGGCAAGTATCCAGTCAAATTACCTTGCGTAATTGTCATGCCATTACTTGTGTTCAGCTTTCCAATATAAGGCGTGACTTTAAAATCAGCTCTGCCGCCATGTGTAGGATTTAAAAGGTCATTGCTACCATCAATTTTAAGCTCACCAGGGATTCCTGTCAGATGGGTGTTATAGGTTACCTTCTCACGGCGGATATGCCCTGCCTCCCAGATCAACCCCAAAGATCCACCAACGGCATCGTTAAAAGGCCTTTGAACGCGTGTTCCTACGTTAAAAGTTCTACCAACATAAGCGCGATTTCTTTCATGAATCAAAGAAACTTCATTCATTAATTTTTGCTGAGGTGAAAGAAAATCAGGTGTATCGTAGCCTAATTTGGCTACTTTTTCTCTTTTCGAAGATTTAATAGACGCCCCTAGGCGCTCTCCTCCTCCATAAAGGTTATTATGGCTCCAAGATAAATTACCTCCAACGCCCTCGGATGTTGCATACCTTGCGCCCGCACCAATAGAGCGCGGCGGCGCTTCTGAGGTTTTTATGTTCATAATGACGTCTTCTTCTTTTGAAGACGTCTGGCTTTGTGTAGGGGCTTTTTCTGGGGTAATTGTGACACTCGATAAAAGGCCAGTTTCAATGAGACGTCGCCTTGTTTTATCGACCAACTTTTGATCGTAAACTTGACCGCTGTACCATAGAACTCGATTTCTAACAAACTGAGGGGAAAGCTTTTTTAACCCCTCGACCTTGGTGCCTTGGATATGCGCTAAAAAACTAGTGGTTAAATGATAGATTATTTGTAGTTCTTTTTTTTCATGATTAATCATTGCTTCAGGATCTTGAATCTCTACAAAGGGATAACCAATGTGCTGAAAGTATTTTTTTACCTTTTCGCGGCTACTGTGAATTTTAGCAAGATCGACAAAATCTCCAGGCTTAATACCAAGAACATCGTAGGTAAGTTTAATCGATTGTTTGGCCATTAATTCAGGGTTGTCAGAACTTACCAAAGTAATCTGGGCAATTTTATAACGAGTTCCTGGGTGGACTTTAAATTTAACTTTAATAGGTTTCTTATTTTCATAAAGTTTAAAATCAATTTGTCCGGAGAAATATCCATGAGCGGCTAAAACTTTTTTAAACTGTATAACATCTTTTTGGGCGCGCTTAATGATTCCACTTCTAACAGCAGGCGGTCTATCTGCTAATTTAATTAAGGTAGATTCTGCTTTAAGAGCTGTTAAAAGCTCAGGATCTAGGGCTGATGACCAATTAATCTCATAGCTTAAGCCCTCAACTTTGGGAACAGAAACTTCTTCTTTTGCCGGAGTTTCTTTAGGTTTCTCTTCCAAAGCATGCCCGCATCCAATTGCTAATAGGATCACAAGAATGTAAAATAATTTTTCCAAAGAAATTTTCCATCAAGATTGCCTATTTAAAGAATACGCTATTAATTTCTTCAGGTCATTCCAAATTATAGTTTTAGGAAATTTGTTTATAGATTGCAGGGCCTTTTCGTGATACTTGTGGGCTATTTTATGGCAAGCTTCAAATATATTATTGTTTTCCAAAATACTAACAGCTGTTTTGAGGTCAGACTGATTGTTCTCAAGCTCACCCTCAAAATGATTTTTCCAAAAAGAAGGTTTTAGGCCGTTTTGATAGGCCAAAATGACCGGCAAAGTCACTTTCCCTTCCATGAAATCGCATCCTCTTTCTTTTCCAGAATCAGAGCTGACAGCAAGGTAATCCAAGACATCGTCTCTGATTTGAAACATCATGCCAAGGCTATGCCCAAATTCATAAAGATCGTTTTGAAGCATGGGGTCCATGCCAGCAATCATTCCACCAACCTCACAAGCTGAGGCAAACAAAGCCGCTGTTTTTGAGGAAATGATCTCAAGGTATGTTTCAACAGAAAGATCTAAGCTATAAGCAGAGGTGAGCTGAAGCACCTCCCCTTCGGTAATACGTGCTGCCGCATTTGATAGTGATGCCAGAACATCTAAGTTTCTGGTTTCAACCATTAGCTGAAAGGCCCTTGAAAAAAGAAAATCCCCAACAAGGACGCTGGCGTTATTACCCCACACGTCATTGGCTGTTTTTTCCCCTCTTCGCATATGGGAATCATCAACCACATCATCGTGCAACAAGGTTGCTGTGTGAATCAATTCAACAGCTGCTGCCAAATGGATAGCAAAACCAGGAAATTCCTGAAAAAGACGGCTGCATGCTAAGGTTAACAAAGGACGGATACGCTTTCCACCACTTAAGACCAAGTGTTTTCCAACTTGTTCGACCAATTCAACTTTGCTTTGAAGTCGTTCAAGAATCAACGTATTCACATGATGCATCTCTGTGTACAATGTGTTATGGAGTTGTTGAACAGGATTTGAAGTAGGATCACTCATCAGATTTGTAGTTTTGGAAATTAAAAACCTTTAATGTATGACTGTAACCTATTAATCTGACTTAGAAAAATGGTTAATTAAAAAATATGATGTCACAAGAAAATATTACAGATGGTTTTTCCCAAGATTATTTGCTAGGCGGAAAAGTTCTTATAAAGCAACCAACGCAAGGATATAGAGTTGCCATTGATCCGATATTTCTGGCGGCATCGATTGATGTGCATCCAGGGGACGCCGTCTTGGATATTGGGGCTGGCGTTGGGGCAGCGTCTTTGTGCCTTGCAACGCGCGTTCCTTATGTCAAAGTCACTGGCGTTGAATTGCAGCGTGATTACGTAAGATGTGCAGCTGAAAACGTTAAATTAAATAATCTGAGAGGACGCGTTGAGATTTTGCATGGTGATCTGCTTCGTCCCCCGCCAAGGCTTGCCGCTGGAACGTTCTCTCATGTTATGACCAATCCACCTTATTTGGATGCAACGCGAAATAATATCTCGCCTTATGAAAACAAGGCTATGGCTAATTTGGAAGGGGAAGCGGATCTTGATCAATGGGCTAAGTTCTGTCTTTTGATGGTAAAGCCAAAGGGTAGCATTACGTTTATTCACAGATCCGATCGCCTAGATCAAATCTTGTCCTTTTTTTCAGGAAAACTGGGCAATATTACCATTTACCCCTTATGGCCAGGAAAAAATAAACCAGCAAAGCGCGTTTTAATACGGGGTATAAAAAATACCCACGGCGCGCTTCGTTTATTACCAGGCATGGTGTTGCACAACGATAATGGACGCTACACTACTGAGGCTGAAGGGGTTTTAAGAGACGCAGCAGCAATTGTGATGTGAAGCGCGTTATAGCTAACCTCTTATAAAATGATAGTGATCTGCGTCACCTCGAGGAGTGTTAGCGACGTGGCAATCCAGAGACTGTTTTACTTGAGAGACTATTTCTGGATGGCCACGCAACTTTGTTGCTCGCCATGACGATGGAGTACGTCATCACGAGGAGCGATAGCGACGTGGTGATCCAGTAAAAACCTTCAAGTTTTAGGCATCTTTCTGGATCGCCACACTACGTTCGCGATGACAATGGTTGTTATCATTTTTAAGAATTTAGCTGCGTAAAAAAAGCCCCTCTTAAAAAAGAGAGGCTTTTGAAGTTTTAAGAAATAGGTTTTCTCTGCTTTGTTCCAACAAAATAAGATCTAAATTCACTTAGCGGGGTATCTCCACCACCTATACCAAAATTGACAGTACCTGCTTTCAAGTTGATTTGACTATCATTCACCCCAAGATCCGTTTTGAATTCTGCAAGCTCAGCTTCCGTAATCCCCCATCTTTTCAGGTCATCTGCTCTGGAACTTGTTCCGTCTGCACCAGTACCATCACCGCTATGCAGGAACAGTTACGGCCATAGGAACTGGAACACTGGCTGTTCCGCGAGTTGCCTCAAGCACCCTTTGTCTTGCGGCTAGTTCAGCGTCCAGAGTTCTCGTTTCGCCGGGCGCAAGGAATTTGTTTGTTCTGGTTTTAACTGATTCTCTCAAAAGATCCTGCTTTCTATTCTCTTCAGCATATCCAGTAAATGGATTCATAAAATCAAGCGTATCAGTGCCTGGATTTAGTTTAAAAGGAACAACCAAAGCATGACCTTCTGAAGTGAATTGAGTTAAAATCGCTTTAAAAAGTTCCTTATTATAGTCAATAGATTCCATGGCGCTAAAATAAATTCTCTTTATACCAGTTATTAGGTTACCCACCCGCGAATCTTTAAAACGGCTCACATTTGGCATTGCAGGCCTTCCCAGCGTCTTAAAATCTTCTGGAATTAGACCAAGTAACAAACTTGGATCAAAAGCTATGGTATGCATCACAGAACCATACTCTGTAGGAGGAGTTATTAATAACACAGCCATAGCTTGTTCCATCGTGGCATCATCATGCAAAACAGCAGGACTTGTTGGGTCAATGGCCACAACTGGCGCTGGCACAACAACAGCCCGTGGCTTTGCTGTAGTCTCTCCTACCGATACTCCGCCTGTAGCTGTTGCTTTCTTTGCTTGATTAGCTACAAATATAGCATGTCTTGCTGCTTGCTCAGCATTTATATCTCCAGGTGTAGGTTCACCATAATTCTCGTACCTAAGGATATTGCTTAATTGTTGATAGGCGGTAGCATTAGCTGGGTTGTCCAATGCCAGTTTTGGGTCGGTAAAATCTAATGTAAAGAGGGCTCCTAAAGGATGACCAGCGCCAATAAAACGATTTAAACGATTTTTCAATTCGTGGGGGCTTCCTGCAACGTCTGCTAATCTTTTATAAAGATAGCTCATGCCAGATATTGCATTCCGCGCTTGAGGGTTAGCAAAACGAGTATTACCCGGACGATCATATAATGAATCAACTAAATCAGGATCAAAGACTACTTGCGCCTGAAGTCCAGTCCCTGGCACAGGTTTTATGAATAAAACTGCTTTTACGTCTTTTGGTTTTGCATCGTCCATTAAAACATCTGGATTATTGAGGTCAATCGCAGTACTAGGCGCACTTGCTATACTGCCTCCACTAAGTACTCCAAATAGTGCTGCCATCGCTATTATCTTATATTTAAAATTCATTGTTTTCCCCGATTTCTTGCACGCTGTGAAGATGCCGTAATGTAATATTAGAAATTAACATAGGAAATATTAAATAAGTGTTAATTTTCCCCTTAATAACACGATACTATTTATGATTAAAAGGGAAATTTTAAAACAGGAATCAGGGGCAAATTGAAATGCATCTAATTAGATACCAAGGGGTTTGTTATTGTTTTAAAAAAACCTGAAATTGGCATAAAAAAGCCCCCCTTAAAAAGAGAGGCCCTTAATGCTTTAAGAACTATGTAATGCAGTGTGCAGATTACAGTAGAGCCAGGAAAAATGATAAGAACTCCCGTCATCACGAACCCCGCAGGGGCGTGGTGATCTAGTGGCTGTTTTACTTGAGAGACTTTTCCTGGATGGCCACGCTGCGCTCGCGATGACGGGAGTTCTTATCATTTTATATGAAATTAGTTCTAAATAAGAGAACTCAATGGAATGTCAGCATCAGAGATACAAACAGTGCCATTTTCAAAATCAAATTGATCATCAGTTACACCATAATCAGCTTTAATAGCTGTGATATTTGCTTCTGTAAGTCCATGTTTTGCAAGGACTGCTGCTCGCATCTCTAAAGCTACTTTTGCGGAATGGGCTTTCTCCTCTGCTTCTTCTTTTTCTCTCAAGCTTTGTAGAAATGCTTCTTTCTTTGCTTGATTAGCTACAAATACAGCTTGTCTTGCTGCTTGCTCAGCACTGACATCTCCAGCTGTAGGTTCACCATAATTCTCCCACCTAAGGATATTGCTTAATTGTTGATAGGCAGTAGCATTAGCTGGGTTGTCCAATGCCAGTTTTGGGTCGGTAAAATCTAATGTAAAGAGGGCTCCTAAAGGACGGCCAACGTCAATAAAACGATTTAAACGATTTTTCAATTCGTATTGACTCCCTGCAACGTCTGCTAATCTTTTATAAAGATAACTCATGCCCGATATTGCATTCCGCACTTGAGAGTTAGCAAAACGAGTATTATCCGGAAGATCATATAATGAATCAACTAAATCAGGATCAAAGATTACTTGTGCCTGAAGTCCAGTTCCTGGCACAGGTTTTATGAATAAAACGGCTTTTACTTCTTTTGGTTTTGCATCGTCCATTAAAACATCTGGATTATTAAGGTCAATCGCAGTACTAGGCGCACTTGCTATGCTACCCCCACTAAATGCTCCAAACAGTGCCGTCATTGCAATTATCATTTTTGCTAATTTCATCATTTCTCCCTGTCCGATTGAAAATAATTGATAAAGTATGCGCTATAATTTTGCATCAAACAATATAATTAACGAAATGATAGTTGTATATGGAAATCAAGGTTTTCTTGCAGCTAATAAAATAATACCTTCTTAGCTGGCCAAACAAAGTACGATTGGAGAATTCGTCATTTTTTCTAGGATTATATAGGCAATTAGCTTTTTAAGGCTTTGCCCTCACATTCGATGGTACTGAAGCCATGTCGTTTAAAAGTCTGTTTACAGTGGATGATATCAATTGCCAATGAAAGCAAACAAAACCAAAGGGTAACAAGCTTTTTACACAAGGCCCATAGATAAAAAACAAGCCTCCTTTTAAGGGGAGGCTTGTTTTCAGTTATTGTCGTTTTAAGCGACTAAGTTTATAGAGGGTCAAGATGAACTTTAGTACCATTTTGGTATGTTATAGTACCAGTTAATGCATCATAAGTTGCACCAACACCTATCGCATCTCTCACTCTAGTGTCGCTTGCATCTGGGTAATGACCGCCACCATGGCTGGATAGGCTGGAGTGGCTGCTAGCACGGCTAAGAGTTTTAGGAGTCTTCGTTCCGCTGCCCTTCAAAGCTGAATTCTCAAGAACCAAGTCAGTATAAGCCTTACCAGCTGCAGTAATCAAACCAAGGAACTTATCAAGGTCCATAGCGCTTGCATCATCAAAATCAAGCCCTGCTGCTTGTGGCAACCCTGAAAGTGCATTGAAAGCTCCGCCTTCCATTGCTGACAATAATTTAGCAGTGAAGTCAATAGCTGCTTGATCTTTAGGTGATGGTTTTGCTGTACTAGCCGCTTTTACTTTTTCAGCGCGAACTTCTGGAGTTGTCCAGTTAGCCTTTTCTTCATAAGCCAGTACTTCTGCTAGAGATTTGTCGCCAGCTGTTTTAGTTGTAACTTTCATTTTTGCAAGTTCGTCTAACACTGCTTTACCAGCAACAGCGTCTTTTTTAGCTTTTGCATCTGCATATGCAAGTTCAGCAGCAGCCGCACTGTCATAAGTTCCACTACCAGTAGTTTTCAAAGATGCAAGTCTTGCATCTTTTTTAAGAGCAGCTAAAAGCTTACCTTCTCCAGTTCCATCTAATGCGATAAATGGATCATCAACAACTGCAGCTCTCAATGCTTTAAGAGTAGCATCGTTTGCCTTATCATTCCATTTAGCAGCTGCGTCACCTGTAACAAGCATGAATTTCCCTTTTAGAGGAGCACCTTTATCCGCAGCATCTTTTAATTTAGCTTTTAATTTTGTATCATCAGTAGCAGCAAGTTCAAGGTCAGCATAAATCGCTTTTAAACCTTCCATAAGGTTTCTAACCTGACCGCCATTACCAGTAAAACGAGAACCATCAGGCATCGCCTTTAATGAATCAACAAGATGCTCACTAAAGGTGATTTCATGTTCTAAACCACCACCAGCACTTTGCACAACGCCAACTTTACCTTTTACCACACCAATCTTATCAGCATCGCCAATTACACCAGCACTGTTAACATCAACCGCTGCCATGCTCGCTGTAGAAAGCGCTGTTGACAGCAATGCTGCTGCCATAACTTTTGTAAATAACTTCATTATTTCCTCCAAAATTTTAATCACATTGTTAATGATAATCTTTTTGATCATCATCTTTACAATTTTAATATTAGTATCTCATAGTTAACAAAACGTTAAAAAACACTCTTCATCCCGAATATTTTTTTCCGATAGTTTTCTATAGCAGAAACTATAGTTAGCTACAAGAAATAATTCACCCTTGATAAGCATCTGGAGGCCAGGACCGGAATCGAACCGACGTACAAGGATTTGCAATCCTCTGCATCACCACTCTGCCACCCGGCCTAATATGCTTTACAAAAAACAAATCAATTTTTGCATCTAACCGATACTCACCATATAAGCACATAATACCATTTGGTCAAGAGCATCGTGTAAAATTTTTTGAAATAATGAGTATTATTCTTTTAAATTGTGTTTTATTTGCCCCTATTTTGCTACGCACAAGCCAACCGCCGTCATGGCGAGCAACGTAGTTGCGTGGCTATCCAGAAACAGCCTCTGGATCACCACGTCGCTATCGCTCCTCGTGATGACGGGGATTATTATCAGCATTACCCTTTTATAGGTATCTACCCATCTTTAATTAATTTATCTAACATTATTAAAACACAACCGTCATCATGGCGGCAACAAAGTTGCGTGGCCATCCAAAAAAGTGAATACATATAATGCAACCAGCAGTTTATATTATGGCAAATCACCGAAATGGAACACTTTATACAGGCGTTACATCCGATTTAATTAAAAGAGTTTATGAACATAAGACAGATACTTATGATGGTTGTAGTAAAAAATATGGTTGTAAACAACTCGTCTTTTATGAACTTTATGAAACAATGGACGCGGCTATTCACCGTGAAAAACAAATTAAAAAAGGATCAAGAAAACATAAATTAATGCTTATTGAGGCCATGAATCTTGAATGGAAAGATTTGCATGAAGATATTACTTAACTGGATGGCCACGCCCTTCGGGCTCGCCATGACGACGGAGTGCGTCATCACGAGGAGCGATAGCGACGTGGTGATCCAGTGTATTTCCTGGATGACCGCGCCTCCTCCTTATATCTTTGGGGCTCGCCATGCCGGTACTTAACGTCATGACTTTTAACAGAAAAAGCAGCCCTTAAAACTAAGGACTGCTTTTTTATGACTTGGTGTTTCTGTCTTTAAAATAATGCACGTTAAAAACGCGCATACAGTGCACAGCTATAAGTTAAGTTGACTTAGTCGTCGAGGCCAAATAAGCCCATCGCATCTTCGTCGCTGTCGCTAGTATGACCACCTGTTGGTTTGGGCTTAGAAGCAGCTCTAGCCGCAGCTAGAGCTCTAGCTTCTGCTTCTGCTTCTGCTTTTCTTCTTTCTGCAGCGTCATTTTTGAGAGAAGCATTTTCAAGAACTTTAGTTGTATAAGTCTTTCCAAAAGCGATAAACAAGTTCACTAACTTAGAAGATTGAGGCTCTGAAGCGAGAAGATCAACATCATCTAATTCAACGCCATGTGCCTCTGGCAATTCTGTAAGGGCATTGAAAGCACCACGATCAATTGCTTGCAACAATTCTTCGTGGAAACGAATATACGCCAATCCAGCAGCATCCAACCCACCACCACTCTTAGCTTTTGCCTTATCTCTCGATAAACGCATATCAGCTGTAGTGCGGTTTGTTCTACCTTCTTTTTCCGCCAAATAGAGAACATCACGTTTCTTAGTTCCAACACGCAAAGCTTTTACCTTATCTAGGATCTCTATCACTGCATCCCGGCCCGCCTTATCATCAAGGGTGTCTTTCTTAGCAAGCGCTGCTTTATACTCATCAATCGCGGCTTGTGCAGTTGGATAGTCACCTACAACTGTCTTTCTTAAAGCACCTGGTTTACCATCAAGAACTGTCAATGCATGGACCTCTTCTCTGTTTCCAAGAACATCCCAAACAACCCTAGACACCAATTGTCTCCTAGCTTCTGTGGTATCTTCACCTAAGGTCGTAGCCACA
>JAIEMR010000152.1 GCA_019751935.1 Alphaproteobacteria bacterium | reverse complement strand
CAACTATTGGAATGATACAACCTGTTTTTAAAAACGGCGAAAACTTTACCATTGCCAGAACCTACCTCAACAAATCAAATTTTAGGATCGGGGAACTTCTTACTGCTAAAATACCTGTATTGATAGCTCCTTCATGGTGGCTGCCAGAATCTGCGATCGTATCATTAGGAGACAAAAAAGTGGTATTTAAAAAAGAAGGTAATGTAGTTGTTCCAAAAACGGTAAAAACGGGAGTTACCATAGCTGGGATGGTACAGATTAAAGAAGATATTAGCAATTGGGAGATCAGTAGAAATGCAGCATATCTAGTTGATAGTGAAAGCTTCATTAAAAAATAAAATTATGGAACGTAAATTATTTATAAAGAAAATTGCTTTAATGACCGTGCTTCCATCGGTATTTATTGCAGCGTGTAGCAATGAGAAAAAACCTGTAGAGGGGGCTGCAAAAGAAAAGGTGCAGACTTTTACTTGTCCTATGCACCCACAGGTTATTAAAAATGAAATGGGTACCTGCCCTATTTGTGGGATGGATTTGGTGCCTTTTGAAAAGAATAGTAATGATAAAGCACTGAAAGTAGATGAGAAGCGCCAGGCTTTAGCCAATATAACCACCATAATGATAGGTGAAAATAGCTTTACTGGTGGTAAACAGCTAAATGGAAGGTTAACTGTTGATCCTGAGCAAAGTAGTTATATCTCTAGCAGAATTGCAGGTAGAATAGAGCAATTGTATGTCAGAGAAACTGGAGTTAAGGTAAGTAAAGGACAGCCTTTGTATCAACTGTATTCTGAGCAATTGGCTACCCTGCAACAGGAATATTTAATGGCTGTAGCACAAGAGAAACAATTTCAGGGTGATAAAATAGAAAGTCAGCTAGTTGCTGCTGCCAAACAGAAGCTACTACTATATGGTCAATCTGAAAAACAGGTTCTTCAATTGTTAAAAACACAGAAAAAAGATCCATTTATTGTGTTTTATGCCCCACAAAGTGGTGTTGTGGCAGAGCTATCCGTAACACAGGGGCAGTACGTGCAAGAAGGGGGCTCAATATTAAGACTAGAAGGTTACGGCCAGTTATGGGTCGAAGCAGATGTTTATCCAAATGAGGCTAAAAATATAAAACAGGGCCAAAAGGTTAAGGTAGTGGTTGCCGGCTGGGAAGATCAGCCACAAGAAATGACCATTAGCTTTATTACGCCAGCCTTACAAGCAGGTACACAGCTTACACAAATTAGAGGGACTATTCCTAATCCATCAAATCAATGGCAACCAGGTTTACAAGCCAACGCCTTTTTACCTTCTGCACAGCAAAGTAATGTGTTGACTTTACCAGTAGATGCTGTAATAAGAGATGGGAAAGGAATGCACGTTTGGATTAAAAGCGGAAAAGACAATTTTGAAGCCAAACTTGTAAAAATTGGACGAGAAAATGATGATCAGGTTGAGATTGCTGAAGGTCTTAAAAAGGGTGATGAGGTAGTAGTAACCGGAGCATATTTGCTGTATAGCGAGTATATCCTTAAAAAAGGAAAAAATCCTATTGAAGGAATAAAATAAGTAAATCATAAATATTAATTATAAAAACAAAAAAAAATGAAAACAATAGCCAATTTTGTAATGATTTTAGTTGCAGTAACTTTATTCGCAGCTTGTGGAAATAGTGAGAAACCAGTAGCAGAAGATGCTCATGCAGGTCATAACCATGCAGCAGGCGAAGGTCATGACGCTGCTCCTACAGAAAAAACAGCTGTAGGGGCTAGTTTAAAAGACGATAAATTAAATGCAGTGTACCAACATTACGTACTTCTTACCAATGCTCTTGTAAATGGCGATATGGTCGAGGCAAAAGTAGCTGTTAATGCTATCGAACTGGGTTCAAAAGAGCTTAGTAATAGCAGTACATTGGCTACATTAGCAGCCAAAATAGGTGCAGCCAAAGATATCGATGCCCAAAGAACTTTATATGCCGATTTGAGCAAAGATTTTATAGAAAGAGTAAAAGGCTCTGGCTTAAACTCTGGTGAGATTTATGTAGAATATTGCCCGATGGCATTAAATAATAAAGGAGCAGCATGGTTAAGCAACCAAAAAGAAATTAGAAATCCTTATTTCGGTGAAAGCATGATGACTTGTGGCGAAGTAAAAGAAACATTGAACTAAGAATAGATGATTTAAACGCTGCTACTCTAAATGGGTAGCAGCATAATTATATAACTAATAGGTTGAATTATATAAATTTAATTTTGCATCTTTATATAGATTTGCGTATCCATGAAAAGTAAAGCTATCTTTCTGTTAGTTATATTTTTGCTCAACACCGTTGTGGGCTTTGCCTGTGCTTTGGGAATGGAGGAAAAACATGATAATGATAATCATTCCCATACAAAAGCGGCTGTTCATGAACACAAAGATCATCAGCACAATCACGCCAAGGGTCATGAACATAAGATGACTTCAACACCGGGGCTAGATTTTTCAAAAGAAGATCCTTGCTGTAAAAAGGTGGTAAATGAGCTGACCATCCAAAATAAACTAATCCCGGAAAGCGCTAAAGTACTGGTTAGTTTACCAGTAGTGTGGCTTACCAATTACGCTTATAATCTACTAATTCCTGTAAGCAGTATTGAGCGAGGTCAAAGTGGTTACATAGATCATCGATATCGACCTCCCAACGAAGATATTCGAATAAGCATCCAAAGTTTTCAGATATAAGATTTAATGGGTTTGCTAAACAGCCAGTTCACTGCTGTTAGCTTACAAATACATTTTACATAGGTATTGCTATGTCCAAAAATTAGTATAAACATTAAATTATTACATCATGAAAAAAATATTTTTAGTAGTTGCCTTAGTTGCAGCTGCATGGATCAAACCTGTTTTTGCCCAAAACAGCCAAACACAATCTTTATTAGCCTCTTATTACGACATCAAAAATGCGTTGGTAAATTCCGATGCAACCTTAGCAGCATCAAAAGCAAGCGGATTTTCTAAAGCACTGGGCAGTATGGATATGAAGTCAATGCCAAAGGAAGAAATGACAGCTTTTATGGGGCTTCAGGATAAATTGGAATTTGATGCCAAACATATCTCAGAAACAAAGGAGATTTCCCACCAAAGGGAACACTTCGCTAATTTTTCAACCAATCTTTTTAAACTGGCCAAAGCTGTAAAGTTGACCAAAGAGCCAGTCTATTATGACTATTGCCCAATGAAAAAAAGCTATTGGCTGTCTGATAATGCAGCGATTAAAAATCCCTATTTCGGAAAACAAATGTTAACCTGCGGAGCGATAAAGGAAACTTTAAAGTAATTCTGTTTGTTATTTGTACAGTTTCACCTTTTTTGGGTGTATTAGCTGTACAATTGACTTCGGATTTTATCAAATAATTCTGCCTAGGTAATATAAATGCAATTGCTTCCTTAGGTAGGTAATCAACAATTTAAAAATATTTTAATTAAAATACGATGAAAACATTAATTTATAGCTTGGCTTTTTCTTTACTATTTCTAGCCGCCTGTTCTAATGGTAATAAAGAAACTCAGACAACAGCTACGCCAGACTCTACAGCAACTAAGGATGTCGTAGCAGAAACTTCAGAAAAAAGTGCTTCTACTGCTGCATTGTTAAGTTCATATATCAAATTAAAGAACGCCCTCACAGCTGATAATGACAAAGATGCGGCAGCGGCCGGAAATGAAATGGTTGCTGGTTTTGCTTCTTTTGATAAAAAATCTTTAACACCAGAGCAGGATAAAGCGTATACCGACATATATGATGATGGCAAAGAACATGCTGAACACATTGGAGCCAACGTTGGAAATATAGCCCATCAGCGTGAACACTTTGATATGTTGAGCAAGGATATGTACGACCTTGTTAAATTGCTCGGAACTAATCAATCTTTATATGTTGACCATTGCCCAATGTACAATAAAAATAAGGGAGCAATCTGGTTGAGCGAAGTGAAGGATATTAAAAATCCCTATCTTGGAAAAGCAATGCCAACTTGCGGCACGGTTCAAGAGGAATTAAAATAGTGGCCATGAAGGGCATAAAAAAAGTACTTCTTGGGTTATTGGTAATCCTTGTAATTATCCAATTTATACAACCTGCCCGCAACAAAAGTGGGCAGGCTATGCCAAATGATATTTCTAAAATGGTTGCTATGCCGGCTAAAGTACAGGGGATCCTGAAAAAAGCATGCTATGATTGCCACAGTAACAACACTCAGTATCCATGGTATGCCAATGTGCAACCTTTGAACTGGTTCTTGGACGATCATGTGCAATCTGGTAAAGCAGAACTGAATTTCAACGAATTTGGCGCTTATACTCCCAGAAGACAACAGAGCAAATTGCGCTCCATAGAGAATAGTTTGAAAGATGGTACCATGCCTTTGTCCTCCTATACATTGATTCACAGAAATGCCATTTTGAGCGAAGCGGAAAAAATGCAAATAATTAGCTGGGTTCAAATATCAAGGGATAGCTTAAGCAAAAAGAATTTTTAACCAACATTAATCACCAAAGAAATGAAAAATATGTTAACAGCCTTTTTATTGATCTTTTGTGCTGTAGCTTCCGCTCAGGATATGAAGGGAATGAAAATGCCAAAAAAGGAAAGTGAAAAACCGACCGAGGTTATCTATACCTGCACCATGCACCCGGAAATACAAGCTAGCAAACCTGGCAATTGCCCGAAATGTGGTATGAAGCTCGTCGTTCAAAAAGCAAAAGCTGTTAAACCGAAAGCTTCCGCTCCAGATAAAAAACCGCAGCCTGCAAAGACTTCAGATATGGGAGATATGAAAATGCCCATGAAGGAGATGCCAAAAAAGAATGACGGAATGGAAGACATGGGTGGTATGGATATGGGGGATGACAGTACCAGGATGGAAAACATCAAAAAGGCAAAAGCAAATTTGGGGCCTATTAAAACCATCACAAATAACCAAGCCCCTCGCACCGTTCGCTATGATCTTTACATTGCCGATACAACCGTAACATTCGGAAAGAAAACAAAACGGGCAATTGCTGTAAACGGTCAAATCCCTATGCCTACCTTAACATTTACCGAAGGTGATACGGCTTTGATATACGTACATAATAATTTGGATGAGGAGACATCCCTGCACTGGCATGGCCTGTTTTTACCCAACAAAATGGATGGAGTTCCCTTCCTTACACAAATGCCTATTAAACCCCACTCTACTTATATCTATAAATTTCCCATCGTTCAAACAGGTACACACTGGTACCACAGCCATAGTGGACTTCAAGAGCAGATTGGTATGTACGGTGCATTCATTATGAACAAAAAGAAAGAATGGGATATTCCAACTATTCCAGTGGTATTGAGTGAGTGGACAGATATGAAGCCAGAAGAAGTACTCCGGAGCTTGAAGAATGCCAATGATTGGTTTGCCATTAAAAAAGGAACAACCCAAAGTTATGCCGAGGCCATCAGGACAGGGCATTTTAAGACCAAGATTAACAATGAGTGGAAGCGCATGAATGCCATGGATGTGAGCGATGTATATTATGATGCCTTTCTGATCAATGGCAAGAACCAGAATGTTCAGCCCCAGTTTAAGGCCGGGGATAAGGTTAGGTTACGCATTGCCAATGGCGGAGCCTCTGATTATTTTTGGCTGACCTATTCAGGTGGTAAAATAACCGTAATAGCTACCGATGGAAATGATGTAGAGCCTGTAGAGGTAGACAGGTTGATTATTGCCGTGTCCGAAACGTATGATGTGGTAGTAACCATTCCGGAAAATAAAAGCTACGAATTTTTGGTAACACCAGAAGATCGTACGAAATCGGCATCACTTTGGTTAGGTAAAGGAGATAAAGTCCCTGCCCAGAAACTACCAAAATTGAAATATTTTGCCGGAATGAAAATGATGAACGACATGATGGACATGAACGGAAACATGATCGAAATGGAAGGTATGAAAATGCAGAACCAGGCCATGGATATGAATACAGTAATGTATCCGGAAGTAACAGGCGAGGAAAAACCGAAAAAAGAAAACAAAAAAGCAGCAATGCCGGGTATGCAGATGCCAAACGATAAAAGCATGGCAGGAATGAATATGGCCGCTGATAATCCTGACATCGTTACGTTAAACTATGGAATGCTCCGTGATCCCAAGAAAACAACCTTACCGAAAGGGCCATGGAAAGAGCTGAAATTTGATCTTACCGGGAATATGAACCGCTATGTATGGTCTTTGGATAACAAAACGGTTTCAGAAAGCGACAAGATACTGATCAAGAAGGGTGAAAATGTGAGGATTATCCTGTTCAACAATAGTATGATGCGCCATCCTATGCACCTGCATGGTCATGATTTTAGGGTAGTTAACCAGCAGGGCGAAAATGCACCCATGAAAAACGTTATCGACATTATGCCGATGGAAAGGGATACCATAGAATTTGCCGCTACGGAACCTGGGGGAGATTGGTTTTTCCATTGCCATATCTTGTATCACATGATGAGTGGTATGGGCAGGGTATTTAGCTATGAAAACTCGCCACCTAACCCCGAAATTCCTGATCCAAAATTGGCACAACGCAAATTATTTAGCGATGACAGGGAATTTCATCCAATGGCAAGGGTTGGAATAGAAACCAATGGTAGTGACGGTGAAATTATGCTGGCCAATACCCGTTATCGTTTAACAACAGAATGGAGAATTGGTTTTGATAAAGAAATGGGATATGAAAGTGAAAGCCACTTTGGAAGATATATCGGACGAAATCAATGGCTATTACCTTACGTTGGTTGGGACTTTAGAAAAAGGACTGTTGATCCATTGGACAAAAATATATTTGGACAATCCTTAGCACCAGGAAAAAACATTTTCGGACAGAGTAATACCAAAAACTTTAGGCAGGTATTTCAGTTAGGGGTACAGTATACCCTACCGATGCTGATTATCGCAGATGCTTCCATCGATCACAAAGGAAATGTCAGGTTTCAGTTGATGCGGGAAGATGTGCCCATCTCCAAAAAATTACGCTTTCAATTTATGGTAAATACAGATAAGGAGTACATGGCAGGATTTAGATATATAGTTACCAAGTACTTTGGTCTATCTACCCACTATGATAGTGATATGGGCTATGGTGCTGGACTTACATTAAATTATTAACTTATTAATCATGACGCATACCTATAAAATAACCGGAATGAGCTGCCAGGGCTGCCGAACCAAGGTTGAAAAAGCATTGAATGGAATTGATGGCATTTCTGCTAAGGTTACGCTGGAACCTGCTGAGGCAATAATTACCATGGATAAGCATATTCAGACTGAAAAGTTGCAGGAAGCATTATCGGCTAGCGGAAATTACAGTATTGAAATGAAAGCCCATGAGAAGGATACAAAAGAAAAAGTTCATCACCATCATGGCACAACCCCTATTAAAGTAAACAGGGAAGAAACTGGAGGGGTGTACTATTGTCCGATGCATTGTGAAGGAGATAAAACGTATGATAAACCAGGTCATTGCCCAGTTTGTGGAATGGATTTGCTAAAACAGCCTACATTAAAGCAAGCAACACAATTTACCTGTCCCATGCATCCCGAAATCATTAGCGATCAGCCCGGTTCCTGTCCAATTTGTGGGATGGACTTGGTGCCGTTAGGGGGTAATTTGGAAGAGGAAGATAAAGTCTATGAAACCCTTTTGCGCAAGTTTAAGATTGCAACAATTTTTACGGTACCCATCTTTTTAATTGCGATGTCAGAAATGATACCAGGCAACCCGATCTTTAAGTTAATGGAACTGAAATATTGGAACTGGGTTCAGTTTGCCTTTTCTATCCCCGTGGTGTTTTATGCAACATGGATGTTCTTTCAACGTGCTTGGCAATCTATCATTACATGGAAACTCAATATGTTTACCCTGATCGGTATTGGTGCGGGCGTGGCTTGGCTTTTTAGTCTTGTCGCCTTGCTTTTCCCTGATGTTTTTCCAGACCAGTTTAAAACCCACCATGGTACGGTCTATGTTTATTTTGAAGCGGCCACCGTAATCTTGACCTTGGTGTTGCTTGGTCAGCTTTTAGAAGCTAGGGCACACGGGAAAACCAATAGTGCCATTAAAGAGCTATTAAAATTAGCCCCAAATACGGCCACAAGGATTGTTGGAGATAAAGAGTCGACAGTTTCCATTGATGACATTCAAAAGGGGGATTTGTTAAGAGTGAAGCCGGGCGAAAAAATACCGGTAGATGGTAGCATTAAAACAGGAGAAGCCATCATTGATGAATCCATGATCTCTGGAGAACCTGTTCCGGTGGAGAAAAAGACCGGAGACAAGGTAAGTTCAGGTACGATCAACGGAAATAAGACTTTTGTAATGTTGGCAGAAAAAGTGGGTTCAGAAACCCTGCTGTCCCAGATTATCGAAATGGTTAATTCTGCCAGTCGTTCAAAAGCACCTATCCAAAAAATGGCCGATAAGATTTCAGGCTATTTTGTGCCCGTGGTAGTATTGATTGCCATTGTTACCTTTATTGTATGGGCAATCTATGGACCTGAACCATCTTATGTTTATGCATTTGTAAATGCCATTGCCGTATTGATCATTGCCTGTCCATGTGCCCTGGGCTTGGCTACGCCTATGTCGGTAATGGTAGGTGTTGGAAAAGGTGCCCAATCTGGTATACTCATCAAGAATGCAGAATCATTAGAAAAAATGAATGCAATTGATGTAGTTATTATTGATAAAACTGGAACGGTTACAGAAGGTAAACCATCTGTAGAAAAAGTAGTGAGCGTAAATTCTGATTTCAATGAAAAGGATGTCCTTGAAAGAATAGTAGCATTAAATAGTAGCAGTGAGCATCCTTTGGCGCAGGCTACGTTACGTTACGGAGAAGAAAATAAGATAAAAGTTCAACCAATCTCAAATTTTGAAGCGGTAACCGGTAAAGGGGTTATAGGTAAGCTGGGCAAAGAGGAACTTGCTTTGGGGAATCAAAAATTAATGGAACATGTTAAAGCCAAAATTGACAATAAATTAGATGAACAAGTTAAGGCTGCCCAAAAGCAAGGGAAAACGGTTTCCTATCTAGCTGTCGGAAATAAGGCCGTTGGCTTTGTAGTTATTTCTGATAAAATTAAAGCTTCCAGTGCAGCAGCTATTCATAAACTTCAACAGGAAGGTTTAAAGGTGATTATGTTTACCGGAGACAATGAAGATACGGCAAGAGCAGTTAGTGGAACCCTGAATTTAGATGGCTTCAAAGCAGGGATGCTGCCAGAGGATAAGTTGAATGAAATAAAAAAACTACAGGGCGAAGGTAAAAAGGTAGCTATGGCTGGCGATGGTATTAACGATGCCCCTGCATTATCGCAGGCAGACATTGGTATCGCTATGGGGACAGGAACGGATGTCGCTATTGAAAGTGCAGCAATTACTTTGGTAAAAGGTGATCTGAACGGAATTGCAAAGGCAAGGTTATTGAGCCATAAGGTAATGGGCAATATAAAAGGGAATCTGTTTTTCGCTCTTGGGTATAATGTACTGGGAATACCTGTAGCGGCTGGACTTTTATATCCGGTTTTTGGGATTTTATTGTCACCGATGATAGCTGCACTAGCGATGAGCTTCAGCTCAGTATCTGTAATTCTGAATTCTTTACGACTGAGAAGTGCAAAAATCGATTAAACAATGTGGGTGACAGCAAACTGAAAAGAAATTTAACTTGATTGATCATGAAAAATATGGAACATAAAGATATGCAAATGGAAACATCGCATAAAAATTCCTACAAAAAACTGCTGACTATGGCAGTACTTTCTTTCATAGCGATGTACATTTTGATGTATTCAATGGCTAACAGCATAAGTAACATTTATCCAAACATTAATCAATTCTATATGGCAGCCTTGATGACTATGCCAATGGTCATCATTGAACTAGCGTTAATGGGCAAGATGTATGGGAATAAGAAACTAAACGTAACCCTGATAGCTCTTAGTTCGGCAGGTTTAATTGGGTTCTTTTCTTTAATACAGTTTCAAACTGCCGTTTCGGATAAACAGTTTTTAAAGGGAATGATCCCGCATCATGCAGCGGCCATACTAATGAGCGAGCAATCGAATTCCCAAGACCCTGAGATAAAAAAATTACAGGAAGAAATTATTTCAAGCCAAAAACAAGAGATAAAAATAATGAAGGCAAAGTTGAAAGAACTAGAAAAAAAGTAACGAACTATTTTGTTTATATCAGTTAAATATTTTGACAGGCGAATACTATTTCATTTTTTTTACGTTTATTTATATCGAGAGCGTTAATTTAGATAAGCGGGAATAGCCTTAGGCGGTTCCCGCTTTCTTTTTGGCAAGTACCGTTGTTTTATAACGAAGCTCATGTATCGTCAAAAAATGACTTCATACCCTTCAATACTAGAAGCGAGGCATTCAGCCTTTCAATTATTTCTCATTTTATTTGCTTTTTAAATCTACGTATCGTAATATTGCGATATAAAATTATGGGACTTACAAAGACAGAAATATTCACGCAGGAGCAGAACGAACTTTCGACACTTTTGAAGGCGATTGCACATCCTGCACGCATTGCGATATTGCAGCAGATCATTTCTGCGAATGCCTGTATCTGTGGCGACCTCGTGGAAGAACTCGGACTTGCGCAGGCAACGATCTCCCAGCATTTGAAAGAGCTGAAAAATGCGGGCATTATTCAGGGAACGATCGATGGGGTGAAGGTCTGCTATTGCATAGAACCGAAAACATGGGCCCTTTTACAAAAGCTGTTTGGAGACTTTATGGGCTCCTATTCAGATCCCAAGGACTGTTGCTAACCCTTTTTTTGAGTAAATCCATCGCAAAATTACGATACATAAATAGAGAATATATGAAACTATCAGAAATCAAAACCATCTTGGCAACAGCTGAAGCAGTTAATTTCCAAGTAGAAAACGGAGAAACCGTACCAGAACATTTCCACGTAACAGAAGTAGGTGTCATCACCAAGGACTTCATCGACTGTGGAGGAAAGGTGCGCCATGAGAAAGTGGCAAACTTCCAGTTATGGGATGCCGATGACTACGAGCATCGCTTGAAAGCTGGAAAATTGCTGAACATCATTTCCCTATCAGAAAAGGTATTGGGCATGGAAGACCTGGAAATCGAAGTGGAATACCAATCTGGAACCATAGGCAAATATGATCTTGGCTTTGATGGAACGAATTTCCTCTTACTTGCCAAGCAGACAGCTTGCCTAGCAAGGGAGGCTTGCGGCGTTGAAGACGCTCCAAAAAAAGGAATGGTTAATCTGGCAGGTGCGGCAAACAGTTGTACCCCTGGTGGCGGTTGCTGTTAATCCGTTAGTTATGAAGATAAGGAATTTATTGCCATCGGACTGGGATTCGGTGAAATCAATCTACGAAAAAGGCATAGCCACAGACAATGCCACTTTTCAGACCAGCGCACCCTCTTGGGAAGAATGGGACAGCTCACATCTTGGCACATGCAGGGTCATTGCCGAAGAAAATGGAAGTTTGCTCGGATGGGCAGCATTGACCCCTGTTTCTTCACGTTGCGTGTATGCAGGTGTAGCTGAAGTCAGCGTATATGTTCACCCCGAGCAATCAGGTAAAGGAATCGGGCTTGCGCTTTTAGAAGCGCTTGTAACCTTAAGCGAAGCTGAAGGAATATGGACCTTACAGGCAGGTATATTTCCCGAGAATATCGGTAGCCTTCGCATCCATGAAAAAGCAGGGTTCAGAACCCTTGGCGTTAGGGAGAAAATTGGAAAGCAGAATGGGGTTTGGAGAGACACGGTGCTTTTGGAAAGAAGAAGTAATAAAATCATTTGATACTAGAAATTATGAAGAAAATATTAGTGCTATGCACTGGGAACAGTTGCAGGAGCCAGATTGCAGAAGGTTATTTAAGACATTTTGCTGGAGATAAAGCGGAAGTATACAGTGCGGGAATTGAAACCCATGGCGTAAACCCAAAGGCTATTGAGATCATGAAAAGGGATGGAATAGACATTTCTCGACATACCTCCAACAACATTGATGAGTATATGGATACCAGTTTCGATTACGTGATCACTGTTTGTGATAACGCAAAAGAGAGCTGCCCTTATTTCCCGACGAATGCCGTAAAGTTCCATTATAACTTTCCCGATCCCGCAAAAGCTAAAGGCACCGAAGAAGAAGTGATGGAGCAGTTCCGTGAAGTAAGGGAGATGATCCGCAAATACGCACAGAACTTCGTTAACGAGAACTTAAAGCGCTAAGATGTCTGCAAACAATTGTGCGCCCGTAGTGGAGCGGAAAAAACTTGGTTTCCTTGACCGTTACCTTACCCTTTGGATATTCTTGGCGATGGCAATTGGTGTCGGTATTGGCTACTTCATACCGTCATCATCTGGCTTTATCAATTCATTCTCCAGCGGAACAACAAATATACCGCTGGCAATCGGCCTCATCCTGATGATGTACCCGCCACTTGCAAAAGTGAAATATGAAAAGATGGGTGAAGTGTTCAAGGACACAAAAGTGCTAACTGTTTCACTGGTGTTGAACTGGATCATCGGGCCATTGTTGATGTTCTTTTTAGCGATAACTTTTTTAAGGGATGATCCCGAATACATGGTTGGTCTTATCTTAATTGGACTTGCCCGTTGTATTGCCATGGTCGTCGTATGGAATGAACTTGCAGAGGGAAACCGCGAGTATGCGGCAGGGCTTATAGCGCTCAATAGTATCTTTCAGGTACTGCTCTATAGCGTTTTCGCTTACGTGTTCATTACCGTTCTTCCTCCATATTTTGGACTTAAAAGTCTGGAAGTGAATATTACGATTGGTGAGATAGCCAAAAGTGTCGGCATATATCTGGGACTGCCTTTTGCATTGGGCATTATCTCAAGGTTCGTTTTGATCAAAATGAAAGGTGAAGAATGGTTCCAGGATAAGTTCGTACCGATGATATCGCCCATTACCTTGATTGCTTTGCTTTTTACCATCGTGATCATGTTCAGTCTAAAGGGTAACCTGATCGTTCAGATTCCAATGGATGTGGTTCGAATTGCCATACCCCTTGTGATCTACTTTTCGATCATGTTCGTAGCCAGCTTTTTTGCGGGCAAATACTTTGGTGCGGATTATTCAAGGAGCACTTCGATTGCCTTTACGGCCACTGGGAATAACTTTGAGCTGGCGATTGCAGTTGCCATAGGCGTGTTCGGTATAAACTCTGGACAGGCGTTCGCAGGGGTAATCGGGCCTTTGGTAGAGGTACCCGCACTCATTGCACTTGTCAACCTGGCCTTCTGGTTCAGGAAAAAGTTCTATTAAATTCACTAACTTTAGGTTATAGGATAGAAAACAATGGTTAATTTCAAGAACAGTATTCCAGCGCTCCCTGCTGTCAGTGTTAAAAAGGCTGTGGACTTCTACCAGTCAAAAATGGGCTTTGTTGCCCGTCATCAGGAAGAAAGCTTTGCCATATTGGTTCGTGGAAGTGTCGAGATCCATCTTTGGCAGGCATGCGACAAGAGCTGGAAATATAGGAGCCTAGCTCTTTTCCTTAGACCGATCTGGTCGGGGGCAGAAACTTTCATAGCGGGAACCGCAAGCTGTAGGGTCGAGGTTATAGGGATCGATGAGCTTTATCTCGAATATAAGGCTCAGGGGGTACTGCACAGTGAACATTCGGTTGTAGAAGAACAATATTGGGGACACCGCGATCTAGCAACCCTAGACTTGTATGGAAACCTTATCACGTTCTATGAAGTGGTAAACTAGCCACAGCAGGAAGCCCCTGCTTGTATGGGTGGACATTTGGCCGTCCCATAACTACAGAATACACAACAGTCTCCTTCGAGTGGTTTTAGCACTGTTTTGCAGCTTTCACATTCGTAAAAATACTGACAGGATTCGGTAGGCATTTCTTCATTCTTTGCAAAGCCACATTTTGGGCAGGTAATAGTTGAATCGAGTATTATTGTAGTCGCCATTCTAGTCTTTGTTTATAATAGTGTTTCTAT
Source organism: Alphaproteobacteria bacterium (assembly GCA_019751935.1). Lineage (GTDB taxonomy): Bacteria > Pseudomonadota > Alphaproteobacteria > Paracaedibacterales > CAIULA01 > CAIULA01. The sequence continues at coordinate 14,707 of JAIEMR010000152.1, read as the reverse complement.
AACCGATTTTTCTTATTTTTTTGCTAATACTGTCAGTGGTTATACTGTCTGGGTTGTAACTGACCAGCGCCATTCTTTTTTCAAATGAGGTCGTGGAGCTGGCAATACCGCTAATGCCTTTCAATCCCCCGTCAATGTGGCTGGTACAGCCTTCGCAGCTCATTCCCTCTATGGAGAACTTTACATTGGCAAGTTTTTTACTTATTGTTCCGGTTGTAGTCGCTGTCTTTGGGCTGGCATAAAGCAAATTTGAATAATAGGGAAAAGTGATCAGCAGGGCAGAGATTACCGTTACAATCATGAGAAACTTTTTTGACCCCATAAAACTTTTTTTCTGCACCTCACATCCACAATTATCTTTTTGTATGTCTTTTCGTTTCAGCAGGTTGAACCAGGCCAGTGCGAACACCAGAATGGTCAGCCCGATAATATACGGGCGATAAGGCTCGATCCAACTGAAGTAGGTTGATGCGCTCCCTGCACCTCCGATGACGGCAAATAAAGGGGCAATGCAGCAAAGTGATGCCGTAAAGGCCGCAAACAGGCCTGCTATCCAGCTTTTTGTTGTTCCTATACTCATGGATGTACCGTAGTTAAATGTTTTTGCAGTTGATTGAAGAATGGGCGAAGCAGGCCGAGTTGGGAAGCCTCAATGGAATAGAATACGGTCTGGCCTGATTTTACCGAATGGATCATGCCACCATCCTTCAGCTTACGAAGGTGCTGTGATATGGCAGGGATTGTCATACCCAATATGTCGCTCAGGTCACATGGGCAAAGTTCGCCTTCTCTGTTTAATAGGAAAAGTATCTTTAGTCTAACCTCGTTCCCGGTGAGAGCCAATAGTCCTGATAGGTATGAGAATGGACCACTACTTTCATTCAAGGCTTCTTTGCAATTATTAATCTGACCTTGATCCGCGAAAATTCTTTTACAACTGTTCATCATTAAAATAATGAACAAATATAAGCATTTAAGCAATTACTTAAATACAAATTATGCAATTCAGGGATAGGATATCTTCTAGATGCCAATCAATAGATTGTCTGTTGTGATCATTGCGCAATTCTCATCTAGGGAAAGAAATATTGAACGGATTAATGATGGGTCTAAAGATGCAGAAATCAATTTGTCACCAAAAATGGTGAAGATTTGTCGCAATACAATATATTGCGACAAATCCTCTTTGTTTTTGTCGCAATACTTTGAAATTGTCGCGATATGAAAGACGAACGGAAACAACAGATAGTGGAAAAACCATAACCTATTGACCCCTCTTTACCAAAAATAAGTTATTGATTATTGTCTGACAACCAGTTTGCTTTGCGGTATTCCGAAATTGGCGGAACGGGGTTAATCAAATTGGTTTATCCAAGCAGGTATTTAATGTATAAAACTCAGCCAAAACTCAGCCAAATTATAGAAATTCTTCCGAAAAATTGCCATTAAAATTTTCCGAAAAAAAGACTAAAAAACGGCTAATTTTAACATGAAATTGATGATTTAACGAAAATTTTATTTGTTGACAATAATGTGATCGACACAAAATAGATTTAAAATATGTCTTTAAAGTGGTTTAAATGATGTTCTTTGTTTATCTTTATTTTTAAATTTTAATTAAAAACTCAGCCAAAACTCAGCCAAATCACTCAAAATGACGGATAAAAAACCCCTTTTAGAGCATCAAAAACAGCGTTTAGAGCTCGCAATTGATGAAATATCCACTCCGATATTCTCCACCTAAACGCATAATTATTTGATTTTCAAATAGTTGTGCGTTTTTTTTGTTTAATGCTTTGGCTGAGGTATGAGTTTTGCTGAACTGAAACGCCCTTTTTTTCTACCTGTGATTGCGAAAATCAGAATGTTGTGGAGAATATTGCATTTCAAACTGTCTGGTCTAAAAAGCAATAGTGCGATGATAGCCAATCAGTTCGTGGTTTAAACTTCATTTTACATTTGAAACTTCGTAGAAAATTTTATTACCAAAAGGGCAAAAATAAATTGTAAGGATTTTCATGCTTTTGCGACTAAAAGGAAAAATATGATGAAAATGACAAACAAAAACCAGTTCAGCAATGTGCCTTTGAAGAATTCCTTGGCTGCCCTTATTCTTTTCACCCTTCTAATAGGGTTCGGATCGAACACTTTTGCAATGGGTAAGCCATTGGTCTACAACTTTAACAGCAGGATAATTAATTTAGATACCATAAAGATGACAGCTGGTGTCCCATTAAAACCAGAAGACATCAGTCCGTTATTGGCCGGAGAATCCATTCCCATTCTTAGTCTTCCTTCTTCTTCCGGAAAAAGTGTTGACCTGAATAAATTGGTAGCTGAAAAACCAACCATCTTGGTTTTTTATCGCGGGGGATGGTGTCCTTACTGTTCCAAACAACTATCTGGACTACAAGAAATAGAGAAGGACCTTGCAGCAATGGGCTATCAGGTGATAGCGGTAAGTACAGATAGTCCCGAAAACCTGAGCAAGTCCATGGATAAGCAAAAATTATCATACACGCTGTTATCCGATGCAGACCTGAATGCTGCCAAGAAGTTTGGCATCGCTTATAAAGGTCCAAAAAGCTATGATAAATTTCTTCCTGGGGCATCTGGCGGAAAAAACGTTGATAAGCTTTTACCAGTACCCTCTGTTTTCATACTCAACAAAAAAGGGAACATCCTTTTCGAATACATCAATCCAAACATGACCCAAAGACTTAGCTCTTCTCTGATGAAAGCTGCTGCAGCTTCACTACGTGAGGAAATATAACTGGTAATGCAGATGATGAAAAACACGGTCCATTATGCGCTTCTTATGTGTTTGTGCCTTATATTAAGCTCATTCAGGGATTTTTTGCCATTGGACAGGGTAGCCACGCCCCATGGGACGGACCAGATCAACTTCATTGAAAATTCTTGGGATCTAGCTGTAAAGAAGGCCAAAAAAGAGCACAAATACATCTTTGTGGATGTTTATGCGGTTTGGTGCGGTCCCTGTAAACTTTTAAAGAGCACAACCTTTAAGGATAAGAAAATTGCGGATTTCTTTAACCAAAACTTTGTGAATATCTCGATTGATGCCGAAAAGGGAGAAGGGATCAAGCTCGCAGAAAGATGGGAAGTGGAAGTGTACCCCACGCTGCTGATACTGGATTCCGACGGCGTGATTGTTGCTCAAGGGCAGGGGTATGTTGAATCCAAGGCGCTACTTGATTTTGGACAAAACGTATTGAAGCACCAGAAGAAGCTATAGCCCAGCAGATGTGCTGGGGATGCAGTTGATCATGCTCTGTCCCCATAAATTGCAGAAAAGGCTATCAAACAGTTGATGCCCTGCAGGGGAAACTTAATTTTTAAAAAGAAAATGGAACAATCATCGATAACTGTCGGTATGGCGCAAATTGCGCCAATCTGGTTGAACCGCCAGGCAACCACCGAGAAAATGCTAGCTTATGTATCAGACGCCATTGAACGGGAATGTAATATCGTTGTCTTTGGTGAGGCGCTGCTGCCGGGCTATCCGTTCTGGGTGGAGCTTACCAATGGTGCATTGTTTGATTCGCAGTTGCAGAAAGAACTCTATTCCCATTATGCTCAACAGGCCGTATCTGTAGCTGCTGGTGATCTTAACGGCTTTTGTGAAATGGCAAGGGAGAATAAGATCATGATTGTGCTGGGGTTTATTGAAAGGGCTGAAGATCGTGGTGGCCATAGCCTGTATTGTTCACTGGCCAATATTGGAACTGACGGAACAATTCAGTATATCCATAGAAAAGTCATGCCGACCTATGAGGAGCGCTTGGTCTGGGCGATCGGGGACGGACAGGGCCTAAGGGTAAGCAAATTAGGTGCCTTTACCGTTGGCGCCCTGAACTGTTGGGAAAACTGGATGCCACTGATCCGCTCCTCGCTCTATGCACAGGGCGAAGACCTCCATATAGCACTGTGGCCGGGAAGTGTCAGGAACACGACCGAAATTACCCGTTTTATAGCCAAAGAGTCGAGATCCTATGTGGTCTCGGTTTCCAGCATTTTGCGAAGAACGGATATTGACCAATACATGCCGCACGCGAAAGAAATAATCGCAAACAGCAAGGATTGGCTGGCAGACGGCGGCTCATGCATCGCAGGTCCAAATGGAGAATGGGTTATGGCTCCGGTAGCCAATGATGAAAGATTATTGGTTGCCACCCTGGCCCACCATAACGTATTGGAAGAAAGACAGAATTTTGATCCTTCGGGTCATTATTCAAGGCCCGATATCGTGCAGCTTTCAGTAATTAGGGAACGACAGGCACTGGTGAAATTTGATGATAGGGACTGACCTGGCCCTATCATCTATTGTCTCAATTCAAGGGTTTTGGCGAACTGTTTTTATTTTGCCATTAAAGATTCGATCTCATCCCTTAGCTCTTGGATACTGGTAAACCCCTCTATCTTTTTGGCAAGGCTACCATCGGTATTAAAGAAGAATAATGTTGGCGTTGCCCTGATCGGATAGGTCTGTTTCAGTTTTGTGCCATCGGGACCATCTACATCAATGGCTACGTTAACGAGGCCTGCGTTGAAAGGGGTACCAATTTCCTTTTGGTTCAATACCTCTGATTCCATTTTTTTGCAGGTTGGGCACCATGAGGCGTGTACGAATACAAATAATGGCTTGTTTTGCACCATGGAAATTTCCCTGCCCTGTGCCAGGGACGTAACTTTAAACCTTATCCCATCCTGGGAGTTTAAAACGGGCTTAAAACTTGTGCTGCATGCATGTATTACAATGGCTAGGCCCGCTATCGCTGTGAACATCAGCATTGTCCTTGTGGTTTTTCTCATTCTGGTTTTACTATTAAAGGTTTTGTATCATTTTAACATTAGTCGTAGGCCCATGGATTTCCTTACAGCAAATCACTATGGTTGTTGGACGAATATTTTCACCTGTCAAGGTCATTCCCGAAAAGCTGCAAAACAGGACAAAGGGCTGCGATGCCATTTGGGAAAGAATAAAATTTTAATTTTTTTGTAAGGCTTTGGATAATGATGCGACAAAGGGTAAAACAAAGAATAATTAAATGGAAACCAACACAAGGCCTTTTGTCCTGATTACTGCCGGGCCTACGCGGGAAGCTATTGATCCGGTACGTTTTATCAGTAACCACTCCTCAGGCAAAATGGGCTATGCAATCGCTGGATCCTTTTTGAACAGGGGTTTTGATGTGGTATTGATTTCAGGACCCGTAAACCTGTCACTTAACCATCAGAACTTGGTAACGATTAAGGTGAACTCTGCGGATGAAATGTTCGAGGCCGCTAAGCTATTTTTTTCGAGGTTGGATATCGCTGTCTTTGCTGCTGCAGTTGCAGATTATAGACCAGAGATAATCCTTGACCAAAAGATGAAAAAATCGTCGGATAGGTTCAGTTTGGACATGGTCAAAAACGTGGATATCGCCAGAGAGTTTGGAAAGATAAAAACAGCAGGACAGGTTTCTGTAGGGTTTGCCTTAGAAACAAATGACGAGGAAAGCAACGCCCTCCAGAAGCTGAACACCAAGGGATTTGACATGGTCGTATTGAATTCCCTCCGTGACGAAAGTGCTGCATTTGGCTTTGATACCAATAAGATTACGATCATCACCAGGGATCTTCAACTGGAGAGATTTCCCCTCAAGGATAAAAAGGAGGTTGCAGAGGATATCGTATCCCGTGCCATCGGCCTGAAAACAAAACAATATTCAACCATTTATCACAATGACATACAAACAGTTTAATCTATTGGTTTGGGCCTTGCGCCTTATCGCAGCAGGCATTATGCTACAGACCCTGTTCTTCAAGTTTACGGCTGCCCCTGAATCTGTCTATATATTCTCCAAGCTTGGTATGGAGCCATGGGGCAGGATCGGGATTGGTATCGCGGAACTGGTTTCGGTAATTCTTCTCCTGATTCCCCGCACCACCCCAATCGGCGCTCTTATGGCTCTAGGTATAATGGCGGGTGCGCTAGTGGCACATGTAACCATGTTGGGGATTGTTGTTCAAAATGATGGTGGTGAGCTTTTCCTGCTCGCACTTTTGGTGTTTGTGGTCAGTAGCGCACTTGTCATCATTTTCAGAAAGGATCTCATCTCACTTTTCCCATTTATTAAAAAATAATTCAGATCGAAATACCATGCAACTTAAAGAGCCCATATTCAGTTTACTTGAGCAGTTACAATACCTCCTGGAGCGAATTACAAATGAACAATATGTCAAAAATATAGCCGTGCTTTCCGATTCTAGCATTGGCCAGCACATTCGCCATACGCTCGAATTCTTCATTGAACTTGAAAATGGATATGAGAACGGAACAGTTGATTATGACAAGCGGATGCGCAACCATAAGATCGAATCAGACCGGGATTATGCCATAGGCACGATTATCCAGATCCGTTCACGGCTGGTTAAAATAAACAAGGACCTGAAAATCTGCGTAGAGTATGGTGTTGGAGAAAAAAGCACGGCAATTGTTGCTACAAATTATTTCCGTGAACTGGTCTATAACCTGGAACATACCGTTCACCACATGGCCATTATCAGGATAGGTGTAAATGCCATTGCAAAAATAGAATTGCCCGCCGAATTCGGAATAGCGACCTCAACCCTCAATTATAGAAATGTATGTGCACAGTAACTTACGTTCCGACTGAAGAAGGCTTTTGTTTGACCTCCAATAGAGACGAAAGCGTAAACAGAAAGTCGGCAATACCGCCACAGGTATATGAAAATGGTGGTTATTCGCTGCTCTACCCAAAAGATGGCGAAAAGCAGGGAAGCTGGATAATCGGCAAGGGCACGGCTGATTTTGGGGTCTTGCTCAACGGCGCCTTTACCAAGCACGAGACAGGAAAGGCATACCGCAAGAGCAGGGGGCTGATATTGGTCGATCTCATGAATACAGAATTTCCAGACCAATCTTTCAAACTCGCAGACTTGGATAACATAGAACCGTTTACCCTCATACTTTTTACAAATGGAAAACTTCATGAATGCAGATGGGACGGCGTTAAAAAGCACATCACCTTGTTAGATCCCCAAAAGTCCTACATCTGGTCGTCGGTTACACTCTATGATAGCGGGGCGAGCGAAAAAAGAAGCCAGTGGTTCAGTGACTGGTCTTGCCGGGCCTTGAAAAGAAATGCAAATGAAATCGTTGACTTTCACAGGTCTGGAGGCGAACCGGATCTGACAAATGGGCTGGTTATTAATCGGGAAGATAGACTGAAAACGGTAAGCATCACCCAAATTGAGGTTACTAAAAATCAGTTTAGAATGAAATACATTGATCTTGAAACTGATACTCAATATGCCCAAGAAATTGAAATAGAGGCACCGAATGTAAATGCTGATAAAAGTTCTGAATTAAGGTGGATGGGGTTCAGGAGCTTTATCATTAGGCTTTTGAACTGGGAATATTGGCCAATGAATGTGATCTATTTGCCAATCATGTTCTATTGGTTTTGGCTGAGCCTCAAGTCAAGATCGCTTTTCTTCTTTAGCGCATCCAATCCATTGATCAAAAATGGTGGCTTTACGCTGGAAAGTAAAACTGAAATATATGACCTGATCCCTCAAAAATATTATCCCAAAACATTGCGCCTTAAAACTGGTGTAGATGCGAAACTGGTGAGTGGGTCTCTTTCTGGGGCAAAGCTGAACTTTCCGGTAATCGCAAAACCCGATATCGGTGCCAGGGGTGTCCAGGTAAAACTGATCCACCACCAGGCTGAGCTATCGGATTATATCCAACAGATAAAAGTCGATTTTTTGATACAGGAGCGTGTGGACTATAAAAAGGAAGTGGGCATTTTTTACTACCGCTTTCCAAATGAGAACAAAGGCCATATTTCTGGAATTGTTGGCAAAGAATTTCTTACAGTTATTGGCGATGGCCAGTCAACTGTCCAGGATCTGTTACTGGCCGAACCCAGATATCTTTTACAGTTACCGGTTCTGAGAAAAACATATACAGCATTGCTTGACCGGGTATTGGAGAATGGAAAGGAACATTTACTTGTACCATATGGTAACCATAGTAGGGGTGCAAAATTTATTGACCTTAGTTACCTCATCACCGATAAACTTACGGCATCAATTGATGCCATCTGCCAGGAAATTCCTGAATTTTATTTTGGCCGCCTGGATATCATGTACGATAACTGGGAAGACCTGAGCAATGGAAAAAACTTCTCCATCATAGAACTTAACGGAGCCGGCAGCGAACCCACACATATCTACGATCCCAAACATTCCATATTTTTTGCGTGGAAAGAGATCATAAGGCATTGGAAGCTTCTTTACGGCATTAGCAAACTTAACAAGCAATTAAAGGGTATACACTACATGAGCTACAAACAGGGTATGAAAATGCTTAGGGACAATACAGCCTACTTCAAATTAGTTGCTTAAGGTATGTTAAAACATGTCAGGTTATTTACCACTGCTTTTGGCATCAGTTTCGTAGGTGCAATTCCGATAGGCACCTTAAACACGAGCGTTGCGAACTATGTTCTCAATTATGATCCTTTCGGAGCATTGTGGTTTGCCCTTGGAGCCATACTTGTTGAAGTTGTTTTGGTGCGATTAGCTGTCGAAATGATCGGCAGGCTAGAAGGTTTACAAAAACTGTTTCGTATTTTGAGCTTTATGATGTGCCTAGGTATTCTGGTATTATCCTATAAAACCCTGGAAGCCGCATTGCACATGAAAACTTTTCAGGATGTGGTTCCTTTTGTCGGCATGAACCCTTTCCTATCAGGCCTGTTCCTTAGTTTGATCAATCCCTTGCACCTTCCTTTTTGGTTGGGCTGGACGGCGGTATTAAAAAGAAGGGATCTGCTTAAAAATAAAGCTGCAGCATATAATGTCTATATCCTGGGAATTGGCATGGGGACAGCTTTTTCTTTTTTGATCTATGGGTTTGCGGGAAAGTTTTTCATGGAACTGTTTACAGCTGGGCATACTGTGATTAACTGGGTATTGGGGATTACGTTATTGGTCACTGGGCTTGTGATCGCATATAAATTGATCAACAGGCAAATAAAATTTTCTTAGCTAACTTATTTGTGGGTAAATGAGGTTTTCGATTATGCTAAGTTTATGCTTACAACAGTTAGCTGATGGATTCGAGCTTGTTAAACATCTCAGGGAAAATCGTCCATCTATCTGCGTTATCTATCCATTTCATGAGCAACGCAGTAGATGCACCTTTGTAATGTCAATAATGACAAAAACTTGAAAAATAAAGGACATGACAACATTCGAAGTTCCAACTAGGGAAGAAGTAGCACCTGTTAACCAAGCTATTTTTGATAATTTAAATAAGGCATTAGGTTTTGTTCCTAATTTGTATGCAGCCATTGCTTATTCAAAAAATGGTCTGGAAAAATTTTTAGCCTATCAAAATGCAAAAACATCGCTTTCAAACAAAGAAAAGGAAGCAGTGAATTTAATCGTAAGTCAGGTAAATGGCTGCATTTATTGCCAAAGTGCCCACTTGGTCTTGGGTAAAATGAATGGCTTCACAGATGAACAATTGACCGACATCAGGCACGGAAAATCATCCGACAACAAACTGAACACCTTGGTTGCATTGGCTGCGGATATTACAAAAAATAGGGGTAATGCAGGCGAAGAAAATGTAGATGCTTTTTTTGCAGCAGGTTATACCAAAGAAAACCTGGTAGATCTAATACTTCAGGTAAGCGACAAAACAGCCATGAATTATCTGCATAACCTTATCAAGGTTCCTGTGGACTTCCCATTGGCACCAGCAATTTAATCAATACATTAGCGATCCAGCATTAAAGTTGGATCGCATAGTTAAGATCAACAATACCATGGGAAATATAGCACAAAAATTACCACTTCCACCCTTTACGATGGAAACGGCCCTGCAAAAAGTGCAGTTGGCAGAAGACGCATGGAACAGTCAGGACCCTGAACGAATTGCTTCTGCCTATACCATAGATACGCAATGGCGCAACAGAACAGAATTTATAAATGGTCGTGAAGAAGTGGTTGCATTTCTAAAACAGAAATGGCAAAAGGAATTAAATTATAAGCTTAAAAAAGAACTTTGGGGTTTTCGTGAAAATAGGATGGCTGTTCGTTTTGAATATGAATACCAAGACAATAGCGGACAATGGTTTCGTGCCTATGGAAATGAAAATTGGGAGTTTGATGGAAACGGTTTGATGCAAAAAAGATATGCAAGTATCAACGATCTGGCCATTGATCCAAAGGACAGGAAATTTATATAAAACCAAACCGCAATGATGAATACCGATACCTTTACCTTCATAAATCCGCAAACAGGAAATCTAGCCTTTAAAGTTTTTTCGTTTAACGATAACAATCAGTTTGACCATGTTCAACGGCTGAACTATTACTCAATAATTTGGGTTATAAAAGGGAGCGGCAGTGTGAAAGCTGATTTTTCTGAATATGGTTTTTCGGAAAATACATTATTCGCGTTTTCGCCATACCAGCCCTTTATGTTCCAGTCCAATGGTGAGATCAACGGCATCGTTGTAAATTTCCACCCGGATTTTTTTTGTATCCATAAACATCAGCAGGAAGTGGCCTGCAACGGCGTACTTTTCAACAATATTTTCGGTCCGCCCTTTGTCGCTGTGGATGAAAAAGCAAGCGGCACCTTTAACATGCTGGTAGCGCAGATGAAAACTGAAATGCAAAATGCAGCATTGGCACAAAACGAATTATTGATTTCCTATCTGAAGATATTCTTGATCACTGCTTCCCGCCTAAAAGCCGAACAACGTCCTGAAAACCAGATTCATCTTGGCCAGACCGAGGAACCTTTTATTCTGCAGAACCTTAAAAATTATATCGAAACCCATTTCAAGACCAAACATTCGGCAAGTGATTACGCCGGCTTGTTGAATATTTCGACAAAAGCGTTGGCAAAAATCACCAAGGCCCATTTCAATAAAACAATTACGAACCTGATCTCAGAACGTATTATCATAGAGGCCAAGCGAGAACTGTATTTGACCAATAAAGCCGTAAAAGAAATTGCCTATGAATTAGGCTATGACGACGAATATTATTTTAGTAGGTTCTTTAAGAACAATGTCGATATTTCTCCACAAGTCTACAGGGATACCGTCGGATTTGGAAGGGCAATGGCCTAAGGTCGAATTGGTGACCGTGAAAAATGTGGCTTTTAGGAACGATGGATGTACCATGGACCGATTTTAATCCGAAAATAAGTCATGTAATAAAATTGCAGATATGCTGTAAGGATTTGAAGTGAAATCCGACTAAATGCTTAATTGCCTAAATATGAAGTGTCATGATAAACAATATATTATTTGAAATCACGAATGGACGCCAATAATAAAGATATGCAGGCCGTCAAAATCCATCCCTGTGATCCCCATTATTGGGTGGTTAAATATGCAGATTACCTTTATAACTATGCTAAAGCCCGCATCAATGATGAGGAACTGGCGAGAGATCTGGTCCAGGAAACTTTTTTGGCCGGACTGGAAAGAGCTGATAAATTTGAGGGAAGGAGTTCAGAAAGCACCTGGCTTACCTCGATACTGAAGAACAAGATCATTGATGTCTACCGAAAAAAATCTTCTGGCATGTTCAAAAGAAGGGATGAACATCTTGACCAGTTTGCCAGGAAGGTTTTTTTAATTCCGAAGATGGCCATTGGAACGAGAATTACCGGCCCAAGGAGTTCGGTATCGAAAATGAAGATGTATTGGAAAAAAAGGAATTTAATGTCATTTTGCAGATGTGCATGCAAAAACTTCCCGGTCTGTGGCTCTCGGTATTTACAATGAAGCATATGGATGATGAAACGGCCCAGGTTATTTGCCGGGAGCTAAAGATAACATCCTCGAACTTTTGGGTGATTATCCACCGTGCAAAGGTTAACATGAGGGCCTGTTTGCAGAAGAACTGGATTTAATACTAAAAAAATGAACGAGATAAAGAAAATTGCTTACAACTGTAAGAAAGCTACTTTTCTGATTGAGAAGAAACAACTTAGTGCCATATCGGTGAGGGAGAAAGTAGAACTGCGGATCCACCTTGCGGGATGCTCCATATGTAGGACTTTTGAAAAACAGAGTTTGATCATCAATAAGATGGTCAGGGAAATGTTCTCTTCCGCCCGGTATCAGCATTCAAAATTAGATGATAACTTTAAGGCAAAGCTTCAGGAACGCATCAATTCAGAACTTGACCATAGGTAATCTTTATTTTTGCTCGCTTAAACAGTCTCTTTCAAAGATTAAGCATAGTTGTACTTGCATAAAACTTAAATGTCAGTTACAGGTATTTCTGCTCCTTAAACCCAACGGCTTAGTGCGGTTGATCCAGATCAGCCCAGTCAATTTTTGATGCCGCAGTGACTTCGCCGGTTTTTGCGTCCTGAAGAAATGCAACCACCTGGGGATATGCAATCAAACTGTTATTATAAGCTATCAGGTTATTGCCATCCTGTTTTCCGTTTAACTGGATGGTCTGGACCTGTCTCACAACCTGTATGTGCGATAATGTTCTTCCCCTGTTCTCGCCCTTCAGGATACTGCTGGTGCCAGCGGGCTGGACAAGGGCAATCACCAAGTTTAGGCCAGCCAAAGGCCCCTTTATCTTATAGTCGATAGCTATTCGGCCCAGGTTGATTTTCCTGCCAATCAACTGTATATTGTTTTTTGGCGTTTTAAAAAATGCTTCAGCTATTGTGCCGCGAAGTAACCGCTCGTCAGAGCCAACAAATTCCCTGGTGCCATTAACTACCACCTGGGGGGTATAGATAGTTGGAAGATCCAGCCATGTCGCATAATGTGCCTGTCTAGCAGTATATACCGGGCTGCTGAAAACATCTTTCCATCCCAATTTGTCCCAGTAATCCACATGGTAGGCCAATATATAAACAGGCTTGCCCTGAAGTTCTTTATTGATCTTTTCAATCAGGGCATCAGCTGGGGGACAGCTCGAGCAACCTTCAGAAGTGAAGAGCTCGATCAGGGCAAACCCCTTGACCTCTGACTTTGCGGTATGAAGTGAGCTTGGTAACTCTTGCTGTGGTTGCTTGGGCTTGATAATAAATGCGTTTAACATGATAAAAGATGGAATTGCCAGCAAAACGATTCTTTTTAACATCAACTTGTTTTTATTCTAGTGGGTGTGGACTTTTCAATGCTTAACGATTGGGATTATCAGCTTTAATGTTTGGTCTTGCCGGAGGATAGGCCAACAAGGTCATCTGGATCAAAATCTAGAACTATCGAATTCATGCAGTAGCGCTTGCCCGTGGGCGGTGGGCCGTCATCAAAGATATGGCCCAGATGTGAAGCGCACCTGCCGCATTGTACCTCAATTCTGTCCATCCCCAGCGAATGATCCTCTTTATATATCGTTCCTCCTTTTTTTATCGGCTCAAAGAAACTTGGCCATCCGCAGGTGCTGGCAAATTTTGCGTTGGACCTGAACAATGGATTTCCACAGACAGCGCAATAATAGGTGCCCTTCTGGTCTGCGTTCCAAAGTTTACCGGTAAATGCACGTTCGGTGGCACCTTTACGGGCAACCGCATACAAGTCTGTAGGTAATATTTTTTTCCATACCTCATTGCCTACCTTAAGTTTGGTGTGGTCGGTTCTGGAATAGTACGGGTTTTTAGCCGATGCGGGCGAATTTTTTCCCTGCCCTTTCACATAGTTGCTCAGGCAAAGTGCCACTAACAGCATGCAAATGACTTTGACCGGTTTAAATTTAGTTTTGATGTCCATTATTTTAAGCTTGGGTTTTAGTTCAATACTAAATATACCCTTAGCAGGTAAAAGAGCTGCTAAGGGTATAACTTCTAAAACAGTGTTACTTAATAGAAAATTTTGATCCAACAAAAAAGGTAAAACCATTTAGGCGCTGGTTTTGGATAATTTGTGGCGAAAGGAAATAAGATCCATCAAGATATAGGGTTTCAAAGAAAGGTGACTTGGTACGGAGTGATAATCTCGCTCCGGCCTTGCCATAAATGTTTGCATCCCTGATTACCTCTTGTCTTACTACGGCATTGGCTACATCCACGGTTAGCCGGGGTTGTCCGACATTAAGGAAGCCAGTCCCAAGGTAAGTTCCGATCAGCCACTTATTCTTAACAAGCGAGAAATCCTTGCCCCCAATAGCGCCTATTTGCAGAAGGCTACTGGTGGAATTGGTGAAAAGATAGCCAGATGATTGGTCCCTATATTTCTGGTTATACCCCAGTGTATTGAAGCTGATTTCGCCCTGTACAAACCAGTTGTTTTTAAAGCCCAGTTCCAGTCCGGTGTTAAAGGCAACGGCTGGTTTAAGTATTTGTCCCAGGTTGCCGGGAGCCTTCACCAAACCAACGCCCGTGGTAATTGAAATTCTGGTCGTATCCTGGGCCATAGCCTGGCCCGTGCACAGTAGTACCAAGCCAAGCACTAGACCTGGTATTGTCGTTAAGTGTTTCATTTGCATCTACGGGTTATTGTTTACCTTTTAGGTCCGGCCAGTTCTTATCAGCCTTTTCAATAAGGGCTTTCTGGTCTTTCGACCACATCTCCTTAACTTTACCGTTGTAGTTAAAGTACAGCTTGTCGTTGATGACGGTCCATGTATCTGTCTGTGTAGGTGCCTTATGGTTCTCAGCTGTACCATAGGC
>JAIEMR010000087.1 GCA_019751935.1 Alphaproteobacteria bacterium | reverse complement strand
GGCTGATCATCCTCTCAAACCAGCTATGGATCATCGGCTTGGTGAGCCTTTACCTCACCAACTACCTAATCCAACGCGGGCCGCTCCCTCGGCAATAAATCTTTCTCCTTTCGGACGTATCCAGTATTAGCGTTCGTTTCCAAACGTTATTCTGAACCAAGGGGTACATTCCCACGCGTTACTCACCCGTCTGCCACTAGATATATGTGCAAGCACACATATCCCGTTCGACTTGCATGTGTTAAGCATGCCGCCAGCGTTCGTTCTGAGCCAGGATCAAACTCTCATGTTCATTCTGTATCCTAAAATACAGACTCTCGAATTGACTTAGACTCTTTACTCTATCACTGCGTTCTTAATTCTACTTAATAAACAGTAAACTGTAACATCTAAGTCATTCTCTCAAATAACTTCAACGCTACCTGCTTACCATCCCTTTTCTCTATCTCTCTCTACTTGTCAATGATCGCACCACCTTCGAAGCGGTAAATGTAGTTATATACAACTAACCTCCTTACAGTCAATAGCTTTTTGAATAAATTTTGATTTCATGCTAAAAAGCATCTTCTTGCCAGTTGAAATTTGTGGGAAAAAGCCACTGATTAGACTTCCCTTGACCGGGGGCCACGAGCGATATAAATTTAGCATATGTATATATAGAGAGTAACGTTAGTGAACTCTGTTTCTTTTTCAGCCTTAAGTGATCTATTTCATGAAATTTTATCGCCTGATTTAATTGAGGTTAATGATGATTTTGATGAGCCCACTTTAACCGTATATACTGGCTCTAATGTTCGCATTTTGACTCTTTTAAGGGATCATAAAAAATTCAGATTTCGTCAATTGGTTGACATTACTGCCGTTGATTATCCAGAAAAACCGCAACGTTTTGAGGTCATCTATAATCTTTTAAGCCATAAAGCGAATATGCGCGTCAGGGTTAAGGTTAAAGTTGATTGCAGGGCTTCGGTGACCAGTATCATAGGCGTTTTTCCAGCTGCATCTTGGTATGAGCGTGAAATTTGGGATCTTTTTGGGATTTCCTTTTCCGACCATCCTGACCTAAGGCGAATTTTAACAGACTATGATTTTGAAGGGCATCCTTTGCGCAAAGACTTTCCCTTATCAGGCTTTACTCAAGTCACCTATGATCCCAATCAAGGACGTGTTATTTATGAGCCTGTAAAGTTAGATCAAAATTATCGTTCTTTTGATTTTCTAAGCCCATGGGAAGGTATGCTGCAAAAAACGGACGCTGAAAAAGCATCATGACACCCACAACTTACACTCTTAACTTCGGTCCTCAACATCCTGCTGCTCACGGAGTTCTGCGCCTTGTAATGGAGCTGGAGGGAGAAATTGTTCATAAAGCAGATCCACACATTGGTTTTTTACACAGAGGGACTGAAAAACTCATTGAGCATAAAACTTACCTGCAGGCTCTGCCCTATTTTGACCGATTAGATTACGTATCTCCGATTTGCCAAGAACATGCTTACATTTTAGCTGTTGAAAAGCTACTCGGCATACAGCCACCAAAAAGAGCGCAATATATTAGAGTTTTGTTTTCAGAATTAACGCGCATCCTAAATCATTTACTCAATATTGCAACTTTCGCCATGGACGTAGGTGCCATGACACCTTTCCTGTGGGCTTTTGAAGAACGGGAAATTATCATGGAGTTTTATGAACGAGTGAGTGGAGCCCGTTTGCATGCAGCTTACATCAGACCTGGCGGAGTTCATAAAGATTTGCCGCCACTATTGCTAGAAGACATTCAAAAATTTATAGGCAGATTCCCAAAGGTTATTGACGATATTGAAAATGTCCTAACCGAAAATCGAATCTTTAAGCAAAGAACCGTGGACATTGGTATCATTACGGGTGAACAAGCTATTGATTGGGGATTTTCAGGGCCGATGCTGCGCGGAAGCGATGTAGCCTGGGATTTACGCAAATCACAGCCATATGAAATCTATGAAGAACTTAATTTTGATATCCCTGTCGGTAAAAACGGAGATTGCTATGATCGTTATTTGGTGCGCGTAGAAGAAATGCGCCAAAGCATCAAAATGATTGAACAATGTATTAATCAAATACCCAAAGGTCCTGTTTTGGTAAAAAATCCAAAGGTCGTTCCTCCGACCCGCTTAGAAATGAAAACCTCTATGGAGGCTATGATTCATCATTTCAAACTTCATACCGAAGGATTTCATGTGCCAAAAGGAGAGGTCTATACAGCAATAGAGGCCCCAAAAGGAGAGTTTGGTGTGTTTTTAGTATCGGATGGAACAAACAAACCCTATCGCTGTAAGATTCGTTCCCCTGGTTTTGCCTTTTTGCAAGCGTTAGAATTTATGTCAAAAGGACACTTGTTATCAGACGTTGTCGCCATTATCGGTTCTATGGATATTGTGTTTGGAGAGATTGATCGTTGAGTTTTACGTTTACACCTGAAAATCAGAAAAAAGCTGACGCCTATATCAAACGATATCCAAAAGGAAGGCAAGCAAGTGCTGTTTTGCCGTTGCTGGATTTAGCGCAAAGACAATCGGGTGGTTGGCTTCCTCAGCCTGTTCTAGAAGCCGTTGCGACAATGCTTGATATGCCATTTATAAAGGTTTTAGAGGTTGCAAGTTTTTATACGATGTTTAATCTAAAACCGGTTGGGATTTATCATTTGCAAGTTTGCGGCACGACCCCTTGCTGGTTAAAAGGCGCTGAGGATTTAAAAAAGGCCTGTGAACATCATTTAAAAATTAAAAGCGGCGAAACGACCAAAGATCAGAAATTTACGCTGAGCGAGGTTGAATGCTTAGGCGCTTGTATAAATGCTCCAGTTGTGCAGATTAATGATGATTATTACGAAAATCTTTCTCCGACAAGCCTGGTTGAGCTTTTGAAGAATTTGCCGGACAAAATACCTCTGTCCTCAAAGGATGATTCTGATGCTTAAACCTGAAGATCGCATTTTTACAAACCTGCATGGACTGAAGCCTTTTCAGCTAAAGGATGCAAAAGCAAGAGGTGACTGGCAAGACACCAAAAACCTTATAAGCAAAGGAAAAGATTGGGTTATTGAGGAAATCAAAGAGTCTGAGTTAAGAGGGCGTGGAGGTGCTGGCTTTTCAACGGGAAGGAAGTGGGACTTTATGCCGAAGGTCAGTGATGGGCGGCCCCATTATTTAGTGATCAATGCCGATGAAAGCGAACCTGGAACCTGTAAAGACCGAGACATTTTAAGGTTTGAACCGCATAAACTTATCGAAGGGGCGCTGTTATCCGGTTTTGCCATTGGCGCCAATACGGCTTACATTTATGTGCGCGGCGAATATTATCATGAAACGTTATGCCTAGAAGCTGCCATTGATGAAGCTTACCAGGCGGGGCTCTTGGGTAAAAATGCGGTCAAATCTGGATGGGATTTTGATATATATGTTCATCGCGGGGCTGGCGCTTATATTTGCGGCGAAGAATCAGCGCTTTTGGAAAGCTTAGAGGGAAGAAAAGGAATGCCGCGTTTAAAGCCGCCCTTCCCTGCTGTCATCGGATTATATGGATGTCCAACAACCGTGAATAATGTTGAATCAATTGCCGTTGTTCCCACAATTCTGCGAAGAGGAGCAGCTTGGTTTAAAGGACTTGGACGCCCCAATAACACTGGCACAAAGATTTTTTCTATTTCCGGGCACGTGAATAAACCTTGTAATGTTGAAGAAGAAATGGGAATTCCACTTCGTGAACTGATCGAAAAACATGCAAGCGGCGTTGTAGGGGGCTGGGATAATTTAAAAGCAATCATTCCTGGCGGGTCTTCTGTTCCTTTAATTCCAAAATCGATATGTGATACAGTTTTAATGGACTTTGATAGTTTAAAGGATGTAAAAACTGGCCTTGGAACAGCAGCTGTCATTGTTATGGATCAGTCTACAGATATTATTAAGGCCATTGCCAGGTTGAGTAAATTTTACATGCACGAAAGCTGCGGCCAATGCAGCCCATGCCGTGAAGGAACAGGATGGATGTGGCGAATGCTAGACCGTTTAGGCAAAGGTCAGGGACACATCGAAGATATAGATTTATTAGAAGACGTTAGTCACCAAATCGAAGGGCATACAATTTGCGCGCTAGGTGATGCCGCAGCTTGGCCAGTACAAGGGTTAATCAGGCATTTTAGACCAGAAATTGAAGATCGCATTAGACAATCAATCAGAGAATTTTAAGGAATTCGTTTATGCTTACAGCTGCAAAAATAAAATTAATTTACTGTTATTTAGTATGCCTTTTTTTGACAATTTGGGTTGTTTTCGAAGCAGCTACTGTGACTCAAGATTTTTTGAAATTGAAGAATTTAGATGAGACTTATCATGTAGCTGATTACATGATAAGCAGCAAATTTCATAGTGACTCTAGCTCGAAAAAATATGAAAAAACCATTGAAGAAGGTAAAATAAATAAACGTAAGGATCTAAAAAGCCGTATCATAGCTAACATTTCTTACTTATTTTATTCCCTGCTTACCTTAGGGATCCATATCATATTAATTAGAACGACCAAAGAACATTAAAAAGAGAGTTCATTTATGCTTACAGCCTCAAAAATAAAATTAATTTACTGTTACTTAGTCTGTCTTTTTTTGACAATCTTCCTTGTCATCAAAGCAGGAATCATGACTGAAAATTTCTTAAAATTAAGTAACTTTGAGGGGACCTATCAAATCCCTTACAACTTAACCAAGAGCTCTTTTCCTATAGAAAAAGATAAAAAACTAACGCCAGAAAAAATTGAACATCTTCGCCTTGAGGCCATTGAAGAGGATAAAATAAACCAACATAGGCGCATCAAAAACGATTTTATGTTAGGTTTTCCCTACATATTTTATTCTCTGATTGCCTTAGGAATCCATGTATTACTGATTAGAAAAACAAGAGAATTTTAAAGGCATGGTCAAATTAACAATTGATGGCAGACCTATTGACGTAGAACTTGGGACCACTATTCTTCAGGCCTGCGAGCAGCTAGCTATTGAAGTTCCAGTATTTTGCTATCATTCCAAACTTTCAATTGCTGGCAACTGCCGCATGTGCCTTGTTGAGGTAGAGGGCGCCTCAAAACCCATTGCCAGCTGTGCTATGCCCGCAACTAATGGAATGGTTGTCCATACACAAACCCCTATGGTGGAAAAATCTCGCAAAGGAAACCTAGAATTCCTTTTAATCAATCACCCCCTTGATTGTCCCATTTGTGACCAGGGCGGCGAATGCGATTTACAAGATATCACCGTGGCTTATGGACGAGGGGAAAGTCGGTTTGATCTAAACAAACGGGCCGTCCCAGATAAATATATGGGTCCCTTGATCAAAACGACGATGACACGCTGCATTCATTGTACACGCTGTGTGCGTTTTGCCGATGAAATTGCTGGAGTTTCTGAAATAGGAACGCTCGGGCGCGGCGAAACTATGGAGATCACAACATATTTAGAAAGCGCGATTCACTCTGAGCTTTCGGGAAATTTGATTGATGTTTGTCCGGTTGGAGCTCTGACTAGTAAACCTTATGCGTTTCATGGCAGATCATGGGAGTTAACCAAAACCGAAAGCGTAGATGTTTTGGATGCCGTAGGATCGAACATTAGTATTGATACACGTGGCCGTGAGGTTATGCGTATTCTTCCCCGTCTAAACGAGGAGATCAACGAGGAATGGATCAGCGATCGAACTCGCTTTGCTTATGATGGCCTTAAATATCAACGCCTTGACACACCTTATGTTCGCATCAAAGGGAAATTAAAGCCAGCCAGATGGGAAGAAGCTTTTGAAGCTATTCAGGAACAATTGAAAACTCTAAAAGGAACTGAGATTGCTGCCATCGCTGGCGATCTCGCCGACTCTGAATCAATGAAAGCTTTAAAAGATTTGATGATCAAACTTGAAAGCCCTCATCTGGATTGCCGCCAAGATGGTTCTCACATTCCACATAGCGCACGTTCACATTACATAATGAATACAAGTATTGCAGGCCTTGAAGAGGCTGATTGCATTTTGTTAATTGGCACCAATCCACGTCATGAGGCCCCCTTGGTAAATGCAAGAATCCGCAAAACCTATTTAAAAGGCGGCGCGATGATCGGTGTCATTGGCCCAAAAACAGATCTTACCTATAAATATGAATGGATTGGGGATACTCCTTCAAGCTTAGAGGGACTTGTAGATGGGACGCATCCTTTCGCTAAAAACCTTAAAAATGCAAAACGACCCGCGTTAATATTGGGACAGTCTGTTTTTAAGCACGTTGATATGCTGGCCGTTCTTCATAATGTGCAGGCACTTTTAAAAGATTATAAGCTTATTCAAAAAGATTGGAACGGATATAACGTTCTTCACAACGCAGCTTCGCGCGTTGGCGGCCTTGATATTGGATTTGTTCCGCAAAAAGGTGGTTTTGATACCTCTCAAATCCTAACGGCTTCCCAAAAAGGAAAGATTAAGCTCCTTTATTTATTGGGGGCTGATGAAATCCCTATGGATCAATTAGGAGACACTTTTGTTATTTATCAGGGTCATCATGGCGACAAAGGAGCACACCGGGCCGATGTGATTTTACCAGGCTGTGCTTATACTGAAAAAACGGCCACTTATGTGAATACAGAAGGAAGAGCTCAGCTGGCTCTTCAGGCAGTGCCTCCTCCAGGAGAAGCCAAAGAAGATTGGCTGATCATTCATGCGCTGTCTGCATCATTAGGCCTCTATCTTCCCTATAACAACTGGGATGAGATTCAAATGGCCCTTAAAAAGACGGAACCTGCATTTGATAAAAAAGGCGATCTTGTCAAAACTCCGTGGCAAGATTTTGAATTGTCCACTCAAATGGCCTACTCAAATGAGCCTTTTGTTTTGCCTATTAGCAATTTTTACATGAATGATCCCATTACGAGGCATTCTACCAATATGGCGTCTTGTGTTCGGGAAATTACATCTGGAAAACAAACCGATGGTTAATGAGTTTCTTCAAAATCCGATTGTTTTAGAATTGTGGCAATATGCTGCAACAATCTTTTTTATCGCCATTAAAGCTCTTGCCTTTATCATTGCGCTTATTTTAGGGGTTGCCTATCTAACTCTTGCTGAACGAAAAGTAATCGCTGCAATGCAGCTAAGAGTTGGCCCCAACAGAGTTGGACCTTTTGGTTTGCTGCAACCGATTGCAGATGGTATTAAGCTTTTGCATAAAGAAATTATCATTCCTGCTTCCTCGGATAAGCTGCTTTTTATCTTTGCCCCCATTTTGACCTTTAGCCTTAGCCTTGCAGCATGGGCGGTTATCCCCTTCGGCCCTGGTCTTGTTTTTGCTGATATTAATGTTGGGATTCTCTATCTTTTAGCGATTTCATCTTTAGGGGTTTACGGCATTATTATTGCCGGCTGGGCAAGTAATTCCAAATACGCCTTCTTAGGAGCTTTACGATCAGCTGCCCAAATGATTTCATATGAAGTCTCCCTTGGTTTTGTCATTGTTTGTGTCCTCCTTTGTGTAGGTTCCTTAAACCTAAGCGATATTGTTTTAGCCCAAAGAGACGGATGGTTTGCCTTAAAATTATTACCATTTTTTGTTATTTTCTTTGTGTCTTCTTTGGCTGAAACGAACCGCACCCCCTTTGATCTTCCCGAAGCAGAAGCTGAGCTTGTTGCTGGATATAACGTTGAATACTCTTCATTTCCCTATGCGCTTTTTTACCTTGGCGAGTATGCCAACATGATTTTGATGAGCGCGATGAATAGTATTTTATTCCTTGGCGGATGGTTACCTCCATTTGATCATCCATGGCTAAATTGTGTGCCAGGGCCAGTGTGGTTCCTTTTAAAAATTTGTTTTATGCTATTTCTATTCTTATGGATCAGAGCTACCATGCCACGCTTCCGATATGATCAACTCATGCGATTGGGCTGGAAAGTATTTTTGCCTGTTTCACTTTTAGGTGTTGTTATTATTTCGGCACTTATTGTTTATATGCCAAGCCAATCTGACTCAGTGCATATCGCTGGGAAATACCCCCCTAATCATAAAGAGGGATATAAGTAAACTTTATGAAAAACTTTCTAAAACATGCCTATCGTTATTTACAAACTTGGTTCTTGTTTGAACTGTTGAATGGCTTATTTGTCACCTTAAAGTACTTTTTTAAACCAAAAATTACTCTGAATTATCCTTATGAAAAGGGCCCTTTAAGTCCAAGATTTAGGGGTGAACATGCTTTGAGAAGATATCCGAATGGAGAAGAACGCTGTATCGCTTGCAAACTATGTGAAGCTGTTTGCCCAGCTCAGGCTATCACCATAGAGGCAGAAGAAAGAGAAGATGGAAGCCGCCGCACCACCCGTTATGACATTGATATGACAAAATGTATTTACTGCGGTCTATGTGAAGAAGCATGCCCAGTCGATGCAATTGTCGAAGGACCCAATTTTGAGTTTGCAACTTATACCCATGAAGAACTGATCTATAATAAAGAAAAATTATTATCAAATGGCGACAGATGGGAACCTCTATTGGCAGAAAAAATAGAGGCTAAGGAAAAATACAACTAGTATTTTTATGGGTTTGGTTTCAAAATAAATATATGAAACATAAGCTTATTTTCTTTATTTTATTTTCGTTTTTTGTGCATACTTCTCCTGTTCAATCAGAAGGATTAGGGCCTTTTTATCAAAGCTTAGCTGAAAAAGAGAGCTTTGATAAAATTACAGACTTTTTAGATAATGTCTTACGGCAGCTTAAATCCTCTGATTTAAAAAAAATAATTACGGATTTTAAAGCCCAGTCCTCAACCTTTAAAGACCCTGAATTTTATGAGTTTATTAAAAACGAGTCTCACAAATACAAAAAATGGTCTTTCCTTTTAAGGCAACTTAAGGCCCTTCGTCATCAAAAACGTATTTTAGCAAGTCAAACCTTACAACTCCTAGGTCAGAAAGAAATTGAAAATATTGTTGAAATTGGCACTCCTGGAACATACTTAAGTGCGCTGCGCCAAAAACTTTTGATTACTGGAAAATCTTATATTTTAAACAGCGAAAGCTCCAAAAAAGATATATTCTCTAATTTTTCCTGGAGGCCATTTAACAATTTTAAATCGTATGATGTTGCTTATAGCCTGAATGATTATGAACCTATTTCAGAAGAAAACATTCCAAGTGAATCTATCGATGTCGTTATTTGTTATATTGGTTTGCATCATATACCAGCTGAAAAACTAACACCTTTCATTCAATCAATTACTAGAATTTTAAAGCCAAGTGGCAAATTAATTTTACGTGAGCACGATTGTGAAAATAATCGCCTCTTAACGCTTATTTCTACAGCTCATAGCCTTTATAACGCTATCGCTATGGATTTACCTTTTGAAGAAGAGCAAACAGAAATCCGCAATTTTAAACCCTTAAAAGACTGGATTGCTCTTTTAAAAGAAGCAGGTTTAAAGCTTGAATTCCATAATGATCAGTTAGGAATTTTACAAGATGGTGACCCTACAAAAAATACTTTACTAAAATTTACAAAAACAAAATTGCAAAAAGAAGAAATCCCTAAGCCCAAAGAAGAGCCTAAAGAACAGATTCATCATAAAGAACCGGAGCAGCCAGCCCTTCGGCCGCTTCACAATACATTTATGACAACAACAGAATGGTACAACGTAGATGTGTCAAAAAAATATGGAGAATTTATTCACCATACACCCTTTTATGAATTTCCATATTTCGAAAGTGTAGGGACATTTTGGTATCTTTTTGCCCAGTCTTATAAAACAGCCAGAAAACATGCCAGCATTTCTGATGTTGTTTTTTCAGACACAATGATGATGTCTGTATTTATTGGAACTATGATGACCATCGAATATGGGTTAAAAGGCATCATTTCTTGGCCCTTGAAAAAATTAATAGGCGCCACCGAAGACAGGTTCATTGATATCAATATTCAAAAGCCAGCGGGCGGATTAGAGAGTCTTGGGATATCCTATACCTTGGTAAATGAACCCCCTGAAACCGTTTGGATTAAAGTCCCCCGTTATATGCAATTTCTTGAAATCCTTCAGAAATTTTCAGAACACAACATTCAAATCAATAAAATCGCCGGAAACGAAGTGATCCAAATAAAAATCTCAGGGACCCAAGAACAGGTTCAAGAACTTGAAAAACACTTAAACGATGATGCACAAATCGCTTATACCTGGCACATTCCAGCTGAGACTACAAAAGTTTTAGCAGCTCTTGTTGTCAAAGTTCCAAAGCTCTCAGAAGTCATTAAAACACTGAAAGCAAAATCGATTACTATCGAGTACATTCATGATTATTAGAAAAAATAGTGTCCGTATTTTTTGTTATTTACTCCTCTCTCTAATTATCTGCCTTTCAAGCTTTGCTGCAACAAATGATTCATTGCATGACAAAATTGTCCAGGAGCTTTTACCCGCTCCATCCCATCAGGCTATGGAAGGGAAATTAGGTGATAGACTAAAAGAGTATCTTCTTGGAAATCCAAATGTAAAAAACGCCTTAGAGCAAATAAAGCCGTTTGCAAATGACCCTTTTTCCTTGGATGCCTTAATCCATCATAAAGATCTAAAAATTGCAAAAGCCGCAGCTTTTTTGCGCCGATTTTATCTATACATACTTTATTCAGGCCCTGGCGCAGAGAGAATCGTTCATCAAACGGACCAGGTTTATCCTGAAAGTCATATCCGCCTAGAGCAAGATGCGCTGACCTTTGATGGTGAGGATGCTGATTATTTAATTATTGGCAGCGGCCCTTCAGGCAGTCTTATCGCATCACAGCTAGCAGAAGCCGGAATTAAAAAAATTCTTCTTATCGATGCAGGTCCTTTTGTAAAGCCGAGAAGCATCAATTCTGAATATGATACAGAACTTATGGAATCATTTAATCAGCGTTTCACGGTTTCTGGCGGAATTGCGATTCGAAATGGGCGTGTCATTGGCGGCGGAACCACGGTTAATATTGATCTTGCCTTTTCCCCACTTCTTCCCGCCATTAAAAACACTCTCACACGATGGATCAAGCAAGATTGTATCCCTTCTCATTTTGTGCATCAAAATGGCGAAGACTTTGGAACAATTCATAATGTTTACGAATGGGTTCGCAAAAGCATCAGTACCCGCGCTGTTGATTATCAAGAAATCAATCCTAACAATTTAATCCTTTTAAAAGGTTACCCTTCGGCTGTGCCTTATGAATTGAATGCAAAAAAGCCATCGGGCCTGAAAGGGGAAATTCTTAAAATTTCTGCTGTCGATGCGCTTTTATGGCCTTCAATGAATAAATATCCTGAGGCCCTTCAGGTTGTATCAAACCTACAAGTTTCGAGCTTAAAACTATCTAACAATCAAGTCACGGAAATTACTGTAAGACCGACTTATATAATGGCCAAAGATTATCTATTTTCTGATCCTCATAATTTGAATTTAGATCCAACAAAAACTTATAAAATCAGGGCTAAAACAATTATTATTACCGCTGGGGCTATGGGGTCTGCTGAAATCCTTTTACGGTCAAGCATTCCAAATAACAATATTGGCAAGGGTTTGATTATGCATCCCTCCATTGGTGTTTTGGGAATATTTCCTCAAGCAATTTTCAATACAGAAGGATTATTAGCAGCAGTCTATGCCCCCTCAATGCCTTTATCAGATGGTTATTTTTTTGAATCCATGTCAGCCGATGCAGGGTTTATCGCATCCATTCATCCAGGGATAAAAGATCATATCGCTGAAAACATATCCCAATTTCCACACATTGGTGGATTTGGCGTAATGCTGGTGGACAGCCCTACTTATGGAAATCGTGTCTTTATCGATAAGGATGGTCAAGTTCAAGTGGATTATAAGCTTTCTAATCAAGACAAATGGCGATTTAGAAAAGCCATTATTACCGCCACCAAAGTTCTATTTGAACAAGGCGCCAAAGAAGTTTTCATTCCTTCTTTAGAAACCATTTATCAAACCTCTCCTAAGCGATCTTTTACCTCTTATGGAGAAGCGAAAAAGGCAATTAAGCAACTTAAATTTAAAGATAACCTAACCCTTTTGTCTTCAGCGCATATGCAAGGAACCAATAAGATGGGAAGTAATCCAAGATCATCAGTTGTGTCAAAAAATTTCAAAGTCTGGAATCAGTCAACAGGTCAAGAGTTTGATAATTTATATGTCGTGGATAGCAGCATTTTCCCAACCTCAATCGGCGCAAATCCCATGCAATCAATTTATACATTTGCCAAGATTTTCGTTGATCAACATTTAGGGAAGGCTTTTATCAAACCGTAAATTTTCCAGAAATTTTAACAAAATTATATTTCAAAATAAATTTTTAAAATATAAATTGAAATAGTTGGCGTAAAAAGGTAGAAAGAAAGGTATTTTTTAAAATCACATCGCCCCCCCCCCCCCCCCCCCCCCCCCCCCCCCCCCCCCTCTCATTGCCGTTTGTTTTCTATCTTCATTTTCAGCATCAGCTTCTGATTGCGCAAAAGTAGTAGAAGTTGATGATGAGCTTCCCTTAATAACAGAACTTTCAGGCCCCTTAACAATAGTTCCAACAACAAATGGTT
Organism: Alphaproteobacteria bacterium; assembly: GCA_019751935.1. Lineage (GTDB taxonomy): Bacteria > Pseudomonadota > Alphaproteobacteria > Paracaedibacterales > CAIULA01 > CAIULA01. Next base: position 18,034 of record JAIEMR010000087.1, on the reverse strand, counting down.
TTGGCCGTTCGTGTGATGGGTTTATTGCGTTAAAAGAAGGCATTGACGCACAGCTAAGTTCACTTCCCATAGATCCACCCATTGCTGTTTATGAAATGGGGCCTGGTAAGGGTTTTATGTTAGAGCATTTGCTTACGCAGCAAACAACAGGACGCTATGGCTCATCTGGCCTAAGCTATACCTACAGTGAGCTTTCTGAAGATGCACGTGGATCAGTCGAAAAGGTTTTCGCTGACTTGAGCTCTAATGCCTTGAATAGCTGTGTTGCAACAGATGAACCTGACACACTTGTTGCAGTGGGGAAAAAAACCTTTGAAAGTTCTTTTGATTTATTTATGGGCATTAATACCATGCACTTTTTACCTCCGTCACAGTTCTTAAATGGCTTTAGAGAAGCCAACCGAGTTTTAAAGAATGGCGGAATTTTGGCAATAAGCCTTAATTATGCATCGAGTATAAAAGACGAAGAATTTCACCGTGTTTTTAGCCAAAAATCGGCAAAGGGAGATTACTGGCCAGGATATGGAACAACAGAAAGAGAAACATTCCGCCATATTCGAACAGCACGTTTTTTCCAAACAGATTGGAAATCAGCCGTTCGCGCAAGTGAAACATTTAGAGTTTTAGCCTCTTTTCCACCTGGAGTTCAAAAAGATGTTCTTGATTTAATTGAGTTACATTCCAGACAATTACAAGGCGGCGAAATTATTATGAATATTCATGATCAAACTTCTATACAAAAACTCCTTGAATTTTGTGGCTTTGAAGTTCTTTCGTGTAACATTTACAGTGAAATTCATGAATCAAAGCCTGAGAATAGCTACATGGGGGTTATCGCGCGTAAAATGTATTGCCCAAATTATGTTGATTTGATTCCATCCAATGAAGGAGAGAGAAAAGAAAAAATTGTAGCAGAAATGATGAGCAAAGTGGAGGTAGACACCTCTGACATTATCCACTTGGAAATCCGCAATGCCTTACAAAGCATCATGATGCATCCAACAGAAAAGCGCCTTTATTCTTCCGCAGAGATTGATGCTGTGCTGCAAAGAGGCATTGCATATTTAAGAAAAAATCCTATCGCTGCGTAACTAAATTTTTCATTTGAGGTTACAGATCTTCACCCATTTCTGTGCTAAAGATTCTCTCCCACAAGAGCTGTCAGATATGTCTCTTTATTAGAAAAAACCAAATCCGCGGCTAGTCTTTTAATATGACCGTCAACTATTGCAGTTAAGCGTCCTTGGTGTTCTTGTTCAGATGGATATTCTTTTGATTTTCTTATCTGTTGTTGAAGATATAGCCTTGCTACGTTCCTAAGATAAACTTGTTGCCCCTCTGCTTGTCGTTTGCTTAACTGGCTGGCTAATTTATCAAAAGTTTTTGACAACCTTAAGCAGACCCCTCTTTCTTCGGGGTGATTTGCTTTATCCTCATCGCATATTGCTTTTAAACAAAAGGCAAGCTCCACCCGGCTAGCGTAAGACTTTTCTTTAAGAGACGGCAGCAGAAATGACATACCGGTCTTTATTGCCTCGTGATCAGGCGCAGGCATAATTAGACTACCTTCCGCGCTTGTACTCGTACATTCTGAATCTGTTTTCTCTTCGCTATCTTGAGCCGACTGAACCTCTTCTCTTTTTGTTTTTTTAAAGGCTGATTGCCTTACAGTAGTTAGAATTTCAGGACGAGGAGGACGTACACTCCACCTTCTCCTTACATAGCATTCAATTAATGTGCGCTTTAAATCACTATCCACCGAAATACCAATATCAGTTAACTTAGAAGCATCCCATGTGAGATTGAATGGCGGCTTTAAAGAGCCTCTAGGAAATTTTCTATCTGCTATATGCCTTGGCGCCGCCAAAGGCACTTCCCCACCATCATCCATGCACCATGCTGAACTTATTAATAAAATTAAAAGAAATAAAAAGCGCATTTTAGTTTTTCTTTGTCGATAGAATTATTATTAAGAAACTACCCTTTGATTGGGATTCACTGAAATCTTGTAAAGCTCTTCTGCTATATCAGACATTGTCTCAACTAAAGTGGAACTGATAATCTCACCTTTATCATAAGCTTCTTCTAGTAAAGGAGCCAAAAGCTTTGCAAGCACATTAACCCACACATGATTATACCAATTCATGTAATATTTTTGATTTTGATAAAGCACCGGATTAAACTTCTTTAAATATAAAATCTGACCAAAAACAACCGCCAACGGTTCTTGCATAATTTTTAAGCGCTCAATTTTGCCAAGACCTTTAAATTTCTTTAAAAATACTTCTGATAGATGTTGCTTTTGCTCCAAGGATTGATGAGCTAAAATGTTATGAATAAGTGAATAAAGCACAATATCCGGCCCAGGCATCCTATCAACAGATATATCTGGAGCGCACTGCATCACTACAAATTCACCCTCTGGAAAAGCAGAGCTCTCATCTTTTAAGGGGAACCAAGTGTAGAGAACAGTATACTGTTTTCCCAAAGAGGCATTAAAAAAATGCGTTATTTTTCTAAGATATTCATCAAGTTTTTTATCATTAAGATGTGATGTGAAAGCTTTTATTGGCACAACTAGTTTTTTACTTTCCTCTAAGATAGAGGCATATCTTTTTTCAAAATGAGCATAAAACTCCCGAAGAAATTTGATTTCGTTTTCTGTCATAAAATTAGAAAGCTTAGAGTACGCTTCTTCCATAGTTTCGGCCCCATAGAAAACTTGCCCTATATGATCACTCCCTAAGCCCTCAATGCTCGTAAATAATACCTCTGAATCTTTTGATTTTTTTGCATCATGTCCATAATATTTCTGACGGAGTTTTTTATATTTTCTAAAAATATCTTGGTCTTTTTGCGTTAGACCAATTTTTTCCTTCCAATATGTGTTGTACTCCTTTTTGCAAAAATCCTTGTACCATAGACTGACATTATCCATAAGGTTAAAAATATTTGCAGGTTCACGATAAACAATTTTAATAAAGGGAGCGTCATCCTTTTTAAGAGCAAAGCTATTCATCAAGCTAACAAAAAGAGCCAGCGCTATTGCACATAACAAAAAAAGTCGATAACGAGGATTAAAATGATTTAGGAATGTATCGATGTAGCGCCTCAACTGGTATTCCCTCCAAGATCTTTAATTTGTGTAAAATAGAGCATTTTTGCCTGAACGTCTAAACATAATTTCATAAAAGCAGACTCTTCGTTACTGACATAGGCCTTATAATCGGGCATACTGACATAAGGCTTTTTATCCATTTTATATTCATCCAGGCACTAGAGATGGTACCTTCTTTACTTTTTTACATGTTCGCGACCGCATTGCTTTTATCAGCAAGCGGGGTGGTTTTTATAAGAAATCCACTCTATTGCGTTTTGTGCCTTATTGTGGCCTTTTTCAACGCCGCAGGACTGTTTTTATTGACTGGCGCTGAATTTCTGGCCTTAATTTTGGTGATTGTTTATGTAGGAGCCGTTGCTGTTCTTTTCTTATTCGTTGTTATGATGCTTGATATTTCAAAAGAAAATAACGAGGAAAAACCTTTATCACCTTATATAAAGGCAACTGGGCTTCTTGCCTTTGTTTTTGCGATTGAGCTAGGATTCACAGCTCATCAATGGTGGCATTCAACAAAAATAAATGATCTCACTGCTTTCTCATCCCCTTTGAAAACTTCTAATACTCATGCTCTTGGAGAATTGCTTTATACTCATTATTTCTATGTATTTCAAATGGCGGGCTTAACCCTTCTTGTTGCTATGATTGGAGCCATTGTACTAACGCTTCATCCTTATAAAAAACAACAAACAAAAAAACAAGATATATCTAAGCAGTTAAAGCGAAGCAAAGAAAATGGCTTAAAACTTGTAAAGATTGAATTTCATAAAGGACTTGAAAAATAGATGTTTATTGGAGCTTCACACTATCTTATTTTATCATCCTTGCTATTTTGCCTTGGAACCTTGGGTATCTTTTTAAATCGCCGTCATGTCATTAACATTTTGATGTCAATTGAACTGATCCTTTTAGCGGTTAACATCAATTTTGTTGCTTTTTCAGCTGACTTAGGAGATCTGAATGGTCAGATATTCTCTTTGTTTATTTTAACAGTTGCAGCAGCTGAAGCTGCCATTGGACTTGCCATTCTCGTCGTTTATTTTCGTAATCGTCAAACGATTTCCATTGACGATGCCGATCAAATGAAAGGATAAGAGAAAAACTTGAGTAATTTTCTTCTTTCTCTTTTAATTGTCTTTTCTCCATTAGCAAGCGCTTTGATTGCTTTGTGCGCCAGAGGACATCCACGCTTTGCTCAAAGCGTTACTTGTCTTGGGGTTTTTGTCTCTTTTATTGCTGTGATTCTTCTTTGGATCAACCTTTGGCCAGATTTTTATTTTCAAATTGATTTCTTCAGATGGCTTAAAGTTGACAGTTTAAGAGTGAACTGGGGAGTTTTATTTGACTCTTTAAGCCTTGTCATGTGCGCAGTTGTGACATTTATCTCTCTTCTTGTTCATATTTATTCAATTGGTTACATGAAGCATGATGAAGGAATTGGCCGTTTTATGGCTTACCTTAGCTTGTTTACCTTTATGATGCTACTTTTGGTATCAGCCCCCAACATAGCTCAGTTATTTGTTGGATGGGAAGGCGTTGGGCTGTCTTCTTATCTTTTGATTGGCTTTTGGTATGAAAAACCAAAGGCGAATAATGCGGCCTTTAAGGCTTTTGTTGTCAATCGTATTGGAGATGCAGGCCTTATCCTTGGTATTTGTGCTCTCTTTTGGTGTTTTGAATCCTTAGATTTTTCTGTTATTGTCACAAATCTGGCGCGAAAATCAGCAACCTATATAGAATTTTACGGGTATTCTGTTCATGTGCTTACTTTAATAGGTGTTCTCCTTTTCATAGGAGCCATGGGGAAATCAGCTCAATTTGGGCTTCATACTTGGCTTCCTGATGCTATGGAAGGTCCAACGCCCGTATCAGCCCTTATTCATGCCGCAACGATGGTCACGGCTGGAGTGTTCTTAATTGTGCGATTTTCTCCTCTTTATGAGTACGCCCCTCTCGCAAGAGAAATGATGGTCATAGTTGGTGCTCTCACCGCTATATTTGCAGCTACCGTCGCCCTCACTCAAAATGACATTAAACGTGTTATTGCTTATTCGACCTGTAGTCAATTAGGATACATGGTTCTAGCCTGTGGATGTTCGGCCTATGTGGCCGCAATCTTCCACCTTGTAACACATGCCTTTTTTAAGGCTCTTCTCTTTTTAGGCGCAGGATCCCTTATCCACGCCATGTCAGATGAGCAAAACATTCAAAAAATGGGGGGAATATATAAATTCATTCCAGCCACTTATACTATGATGTGGATTGGAAGTTTAGCTCTTGCTGGAATCCCCTTCTTTTCTGGCTATTATTCTAAAGATTTGATTATTTCTTCCGTCTTTTTATCTGGTCATCAAGTTGCTTTAGCAGTCAGCTTAATTGCTGCATTATTAACTGCATTTTATTCTTGGCGCCTATTGATTGTTGCTTTCCACGGAAAACCCCGTGCTGATGAACAAGTTATGGCTCATATTCATGAATCTCCAATGAGTATGTTATTCCCCTTATATTGTTTAGCTTTTGGCGCAATTTGCAGTGGGTGGCTGGGATGGAAATGGTTCATTGATGGCTCATGGGGGTTTCATTGGGGACACGCCATTGTAACTCAGACAGTTACACATTCACATTTACCTATATGGGCTGAATATGCCCCTGCATTAGCGGGTGTATTGGGAATTACTTTAGCAACCCTTCTTTATAAATCTTTTCCTCTTATTCCTGAAAAACTAGGTCACGGCCCTTTTTATAAATTCTTTTATAATAAATGGTACATTGATGAAATTTATCAATGGCTTTGGGTAAAGCCAATATTGATTATCGGAAGCGTTTTCTGGAGGCAGGGAGACCGAAAAACAATCGACGGCTTAGGCCCAGAAGGGTTAAGTAAGGCCGCGCTTTTCCTTTCTAGAGGAAATAGCTCAATTCAAAGCGGATATACTTATCATTATGCGTTTGTAATGCTTTTTGGGGTCATTTTTATAATCACATTTTTCTTTTTCATGCTTTATAAAACAGAACTTTCCACATTCATTAATACTTTAAGAGGGCATATATGAGCCTTCCGTTATTAAGCTTAATCATTTTTCTGCCCGTTTCTGGAATCTTTTTTATTAGCCTTATAAAAGAAGAGGACACCAGAAATGCGAAAGCTGTTGCTTTATGGATTTCAAGCCTTACCTTTTTAATGAGCTTGGTACTTCTATTTCAATTTGATTCATATAACTCTGAGTATCAATTTGTTGAGAAACATATTTGGATCGAAGCTTACAATATTCATTATCATCTCGGAATTGATGGAATTTCTCTCTTTTTTATTCTGCTTTCCACATTTTTAACTCCTTTTTGCATTCTGGTCAGCTGGAACAGCATTCAAAAACGTGTCAGAGAATACATGATGGCGTTTTTGCTCCTTGAAACCCTCATGATTGGGGTGTTTTGTGCATTGGATGTTTTGCTTTTCTATATATTCTTTGAAGGCGTTTTAATACCTCTCTTCTTAATTATTGGAATCTGGGGAGGAGAAAGGAGAACTTATGCTTGCTTTAAGTTTTTTCTTTATACCTTATTAGGTTCTGTCTTTATGTTGATTGCCATCATCAAACTTTATAATGAAGCAGGAACCACAGACATCACAGCCATGACTCACCTTTCCCTGAATCCTTATTTACAAAAGTGGCTATGGATTTCTTTCTTTGCGGGAATGGCTGTAAAAATTCCGATGTGGCCTTTCCATACATGGCTACCTGATGCACACGTCGAGGCTCCGACAGCTGGCTCTGTCTTATTAGCTGCTGTTCTTTTAAAAATGGGTGGATATGGGTTTTTGCGTTTTTCTATCCCATTGCTTCCTGAAGCCTCTCAATTCTTTGCGCCTTACGTTTTCACCTTAAGCGTTATTGCCATCATTTACACCTCTCTAGTAGCTTTGGTTCAAACTGACATTAAAAAGCTTATCGCTTATTCTTCAGTTGCCCATATGGGGTTTGTCACGCTTGGGTTATTTACCCTTAATTTAGTTGGAATGACAGGCGCAGTTGTTCAAATGATAAGCCATGGCTTAATTTCAGGCGCACTTTTTCTCTGCGTTGGGATGCTTTACGAGCGTTTTCACACCCGTGATATTGCAAGCTATGGTGGACTTGTTAAAATAATGCCAGTTTTTAGTGCCTTTTTTATGTTCTTTATCTTTGCATCAATTGCCCTACCAGGCACCAGCGGATTTGTTGGTGAGTTCTTTGTTCTTTTGGGGGTCTTTCAGTCTAATTTAGGTTTTGCGTTCTTGACCGTTTTGGGAATGATTTTGGGAGCTGCTTATTCTCTTTGGCTTTATCGCCGCATATGTTTTGGCAAATTGATCCCAAGTCTTGCAGAAATGAAGGGTATTCAAGATCTTCACCATGGGGAAAGATTGATTCTTAGCTCTTTAGTTATTTTAATCTTGTTCTTGGGCATTTACCCCAAACATGTGACAAACATTATCAACAGATCCATGCGGCACGTCATTGAGGTTTATGAAACCAAAAATGGAACAAACCAAAACTTTTAGAACCTGCATTCATAAAGCATAGGAATAATCGTCTCTTTTCTCCTTGATCACTGGATAAAAAGGAATCTACTGTTTATCACGATTTGCCACTGAATTGATGGCAGAATTCTTGCATATCTAGCTTAGAAACAATCTAAGAGTTTGGAATACGAATGAAGACAAATCTCTCCGTTCCACTTTTAAATAGAGAAATCAAACAATCTGTAGCTATTGTTTTAATAGGGAACTTTCTTGATTTTTTTGATTTAATGTTGGCCGTTCATTTAACCATTATTTTGACAAAAATTTTCACACCTGCAGATTCATCTCTTATTCCTCTTTTAACGGTTTTTACCTTTTGCTCATCTTTTTGCATTCGTCCTTTAGCGGCTATTTTCTGGGGATACATCGGAGATATGATTGGCAGAGTCCCTGTCTTAATATCAACAACATTCTTAATGTCAATTTCTTGCATCTTGATCCCTAATATTCCCTCTTATGCAGAACTTGGTATTTTATCGACTATTGTGTTTCTCTCTTTGCGTCTTGTACAAGGTTTTGCATCGGGAGGAGAATGTATTGCTGCAGATGTTTTTATTACGGAAACAGTTCCTAAACCAAAGGTTTATTTTTACAGCGCACTTGTTGAGGCAACTTGTTCTCTCGGTGGACTCGCAGCCTGTGGAGTAGGTGCTGTTTGTGTATTTCTATCACCAGAGAATGGTTGGAAAATTCCTTTTTATATCGGGTCTGGAGTTGCAGTCCTTGGAACAATTGCCAGAAGGACTTTAAAAGAAGCTCCAGAATTTATAAAAGCCTTAGAGAAAAAGAAGAAAAAAAGAAAATTTTTGGATCTTTATCTATCTCTTGATTTCAAAAATCGAAACATTCCTGCTTTATTTGCCCTATATCTTTTTCCTGCCATGGCTTTTTACTTTTCTCTCGCTTTCCTACCCTCAGTTCTTGTGAGTCAGCTTGGAGTAGAACTGGATAAAGTTATGGCGCAAACCACCCTTGTTCTTTTTCTCGTCATGTGTTCTGAGGTGGGTTATGGATTATTAGGGTTAAAGTTTCACCCCTTTAACATTATTAAATTTAAATTGCTTTCTCTTTTGCTCTTAATGCCGGTGTTAGCTTTTAGTTTCAATGGCTTTACCAGTAGGTTAGTGATTTTTATCATTCAAGTTGTGGTGTTATGTCTTGGTCAAGGACTTAGTCCTGCAACACCTCTTATTAACAAGAGTTTTCCTATTCTTGGAAGATACACGTATCTTCTTTTAATCTGGGCAATATCACATTCTATAGTTTACCTAATTACTGCATATGTTTGCGATCACATCACAAGCTTTCAAGGAATATGCCTGATGTTGTTTATAGCAGCTTTGATTTCACTGGGAGGCTTGTGTGCCTTTGTCCCAAAAGATAAAATGCTAGAAGTTAAACTCTCTCAAGATTCAGCAGACAATATTCCATGGAAGGAGATCATCGAAGAAGAAGAAAAATATGAAATCTTAGAACAAAAAGAAAAGGAGCTTTTTATAAAAAAATGGTTCAAGGAAGTAAGTAAATAAAGGGTTTTTTTAAGAAAAGTAAAGCCCCGCTATGATAGAAAAGTTTAGTGCAGAGAAGCTATTTGCAAGCACTGCTGCAAATCCCAGATATGAAAGATAAACACATTATTTGGAGTTAGATTAACTCTGAATGTAGCTAAAGGCATGGCCTTAGTAAATTGATTATGCCGAACACTATGAAGCGGGTCTCCAGCCATATCTGATGATGAAAGAGGATAAAGTGTTGCCTGAACTTCATTTTTAAGAAGAATTTCCTGATCTTTAGGATCAACGTGTATAATTAAGTGGATATGATCCGGAAGATTTTCGGCTCTTCCTAACTGTGCTAAGGACAGAGTATTCGAAACAACAATGTGGATTTTTCCTTCAGGAGGATAAGTATTTAATTTTTTTCTTACCCCAATTTCCAGATCGTAACAAATTTCAGTAGAAAGATACTTTGTTATAATGCTAACCATGTCATGTAAACCGCTGGTTACTTCAGGGTTTATTTCATCAATCCCTCTACCTAAAAGGTAAAGTCTTTCTTCTAAGAGTGGATCGGCTTCTTTCATATAGGAGCTTTTAAGATAGTGTGTAATGGGCTTACCATTCCAAAAAACAACAGATTCATTTTTTAAAGTTTTCAAAGGCGATCTAAAATCTGCAAATTGTTTTACGTGTTGCGTATAGCTTTCATAACTATCAGATTCAAATATTTGTTTCTGTATTCTTTCGGAAAGTCCTTCTGCCCTATCTTCTTGACCTTTAATGAAAGCTTGATAAAGGCGATGCTCACGAAAAGGCACAGGATCTTCTAATAAAAAATTTGCATGAACTAATAAATTTTCTTGTGCTGCCGTTATTCGGTTTATAAAAGATTCTATTACACTAAATTCACTAAACGAGAGCGGTATATTTTTAGAGAAGAACATTTCATTAAAAACAATTAGACAAGGGTTATCTTTAATTTTTGCAGCGTAAAATTGTGACAAGCGCAAAATCTTTTGCATGTTCTCAAATATGCTTTGGAAAAATGCATGGGGATCGCCAGTCCTTATTTTTGAGGCATATATTTCAAATAATTTTCTATCAAAGAGATCAGAAAAAACTCCCTCTTTAGCTTTATCGCTTGCACGTTTTTCCACTTCCGTACGGAAAGTTTGAATGAACTCTAGTATTTCTTGTGATTTACTTCCAAAAGTAGGGGGTGGGGCTTTATCTAGAGGAACTCTGAAAAATTCCCTTAAATGCACTCTCAATACATCAATAGGAGCCCCTGTGCCTATGTTTCGAGTAATGAATTCTATTAGCTTAACTTTGCATGGATCCTTATCAGCTATACCTAAAAACTCTCTAAACTGTTTCACATTTGCAAGTGTGTTTGCTTTTGCTTCTACAAGTGAAACTTCTATGGCTTTATAATCGAGCGCGCTTGTCCTCTTTTCTATGGCAGTTTGTCTTGCTGTAAACCATTTTTCTTGTTCTTTAATGTGTTTCTCTGATAAAAAATCCAAACGTCCAGATGATTTTCCTGCACGAAGGAGATCATCGAGTATTGCAAATACAAGTCTTTGTTCATCAGGTGTTAAGGGGTGATTGACTTCAGTTACTGTATCTCGCGCGACTGTTATAGCATAAAAAGGAGACTCACCATTAAAAGCGCTTTCGAACATCCCTGCAGCATTTGCATCATTTTCTAAAGAAAAGCAAAAGAAGATGTAACTTAAGAAAATAGATAGATAAGGGAGATGTTTTCGTTCTATTTTTTCAAACACAGGTTTCTCTGATAGAAATTTTACCTCTTTGTTAATACTAGCTTATATGTTTTTGCAGCAGAACCAGTTTTTCTATCAGTGGTGTCTTCAAGTTTTACATCATAAGTATTATTTTTTTTTTTATTTTTCAAAGAGACAGATAAATTGTCATCCCAACGGACAGTAAAAGCATCCCCTCCTATTGTGAACTCAATGAAGTCTTTGTCTTTTTCTCCAAGACGAGCAACACCTCGCGTTCTTAAGCCATCAAAGTATTTAAAGAAATCTGGATAGTTAATAAAGATTTCTAACGCCCCATCACGGTCAATCTCCATATCTTTAGTTACTTCTAGATTGGAATAATGTTTTGAAAAATTTGTGAGGACCGCTAGTTCATCAGTTTGATTATCAAAATCGATAGTTACGCATGCGTAGGCATTGGAGGCTAGCAAGAAAATGCTACTAACAGCAATTTTGATATAACCTAAGAAACTTTTATGGCTGATCATCATTTTTAGCTTCTCCATATACTTGACAACTACTTTTACTTTAATAGATTTTATTATTAAACACCAATAAAGTAAAGATTTTCTTGTTTTGGAGGGAGGTATTGCTTCACTTAGGGTGTAAACTCTTACTCGTTTTTTAGTTTTCCTGCGACTTGATCGCAGGATCCATTTGAATCAAAGAATAGACCCTGTGGTCGGAGCCACAGGGAAACTGGATCTATCTGGGTTTTAAACTTAATAACCTCCTAAGCAAATCCTAAAGCCATTATTTAAACAGTCGCTTCTAAGCTTGCTTTATCTTCTTTACTAACATCAGTTCTCTTCAAATGTAGATAAAGCAATAAGGGAGCTGCAAGGCAAATAGATGAAAATGACCCGACCAAAATGCCTATAATAATTGGCAAGCTAAAGGTTGAAATCACTTTTCCGCCAAAGAAATAAAGCGCAAGTAATGCCAATAATGTCGTAGTGGCTGTCAAAGTGGTTCTTGACAACGTCTCGTTAAGGCTCTTATTGATCAATTCACCAAGCGCCATTTTTTTGTATTTTTTAATATTCTCACGAATACGGTCAAAAATCACAATCGTATCGTTAATCGAATATCCAGCTGTTATCAAGGTTGCGATAATCGCCGTTTCATTAAACTCAAGGGGAAAAATAGAGAACAATCCAAGAATTGCCACACAGTCATGAGTCAGCGCCATAATGGCGCAAGCCGCAAATTGCCATTCAAAACGAAACGCTATATAGACCAACATAGCAACCAAAGCAAGACCTACAGCCTTTACTCCATTTTTCACGAGCTCACTACCCACTTTTGGCCCAACTGTCTCAACTTTTCGGTAATCTACATTTGCGCCTAAGGTTTCTTTTACCTTTTTAATAGCTATTTCTTGTTCAACATCCTCTCCCTCTTGTCTTTCTACTTTGATGAGAATATCTTTATCTGCTCCAAATTGCTGCAGGGCAACTTCACCTAAATGAAGGTTTGATAGCTTTTCACGCAGTTCACTGATGTTAGGAACTTCAGGCATACGCACTTCAAAAATATAACCACCCTTAAAGTCGATTCCATAATTAAGTCCTTTAAAGGACATACTCAAAACAGAAGCGATAATAACAATCGACGCAATTGAGAATGTGATAAAACGCATTCCAACAAAATCAATATTGGTGTTGTAGGGAACTAAGTGTAACCGAAACCGACGCATAAAAACCCCTTTAAATTGGAAGCTCAGTAATCTTTCTTCTCCTGAGCCAACTAACAATAATTAGGCGAGTCAAAGAAAGAGCTGTAAATAATGAAATCAAAATACCCAAAGCTAAAGTCACAGCAAATCCTCTGATTGGCCCTGTACCAAATTCAAAAAGAACTGCCGCCCCAAAAAGGGTCGTGAGGTTTGAGTCAATAATAGTGGTCATAGCCCTTCTATAACCAGAATCAATAGCCAAAGCAGGTCTTGCTCCTGCCCTTAACTCTTCTTTGATACGTTCATAGATTAACACGTTCGCATCAACAGCCATACCAATCGTCAAAGCAATACCCGCTATACCCGGGAGAGTTAATGTGGCTTGTAAAATAGAAAGGCCTGCAAAAAGCAAAATAAGGTTGAAGATAAGAGCAATGTCTGCAAAAAGCCCAAAGGCCGAATAAGACAAAAACATAAAGACAGAAACCATGATAAAGGCCAAAACAGTTGCTCTTTGACCATCATGAATTGAATCCGCACCTAAGCTTGGGCCTACAGTTCGCTCTTCAATTACTTTCAAGGGTGCAGGAAGTGCACCAGCACGAAGTAATAGAGATAACTCGTTAGCTTCTTTAATGGTAAAGTGACCACTGATCTGTCCATTACCATCATGAATGATATCTTGGAAAACAGGCGCACTGATAACTTTATCATCAAGCACAATCGCAAACTGCTTTTTAAGGTTTTGAGCTGACATTTCAGCAAATTTACGAGCACCGATGGAGTTAAATTTCAAGCTCACTGCCGGCTGACCATTTTGGTTAAAAGTAGCCTGAGCATCGATAAGGGTTTCACCGCTAACCATGACTTGCTTTTTAACCGCGATATAGGCTTCCTCACCAGCTCCTCGTGTTTCAGTCAAATAGTCACTTCCAAGTGGGGCCACTGGACGAGAAGATCCTGGCGTTACAGGAACAAGGGATGCATTATTATCGACAAGACGAAAACTCATCTTAGCAGTGCGTCCAATCAAAGCTTTTACTTCAGCAGGATCGTCAACACCTGGCAGCTGAACGATAATTCGGTCATCACCTTGACGTTGAATAATCGGCTCTTTAGTCCCAGATTCATCGACGCGCCTACGAACAACTTCAATGGATTGTTCAATAATAGCTTTATTACGTTGTCCTAAAGCTTCTTTGCTTAAAGTAACATGAACCATCGTTCCTTGAATCGTGACATCAAGATGTGGATCAATTGTTTTCAAAACCTTTTTAGCTTTGTCTGCATCTTCAGGATTTCGAAGCGTAAAATTCAAGGTTGGCGTTTTGATCTTAGTATCCACCAAAAGCCCAGTATACCCTATTTGCTGCTTACGAAACGATGCCCGAGTTTCATCTAAAAGGTTTGTCAAATATTCCTTTGCGACCGCATTCAAGTCCACCTCTAATTGCAGGTGAGACCCGCCTCTAAGCTCGAGGCCAAGGTTCACTGTATTTCGCATCCAATGAGGCAAATGTTCCAAAGATTTTTGCGTTAAGAGGTTTGGCAATGCAAATAACATCCCCAAAAAACAAACGGTTATAATTGTCCAAAATTTCCAACGTGGGATAGCCAGCATAATTTTATCTCAATCTATTCGCTACTTTTTTTCTTAGTTCCTTTTGATTGTGCAGCATCTGCATCATCATTTGCAACAGGGTCTGTCTTTGACATCACCTCAGTAATCATAGAACGTATAACACGCACCTTAACATCGTCTGCAATTTCAAGCTGAACTTCTTGATCACTTACTAATTTACTTACGGTCCCAATAATACCGCCATTGGTTACAATGCGGTCTCCACGTCTTAAATTTGCTAGCATTTGCTGATGTGTTTTAAGTTTTTTTTGCTGGGGGCGCAAAATCAAGAAATAAAACACAGCAAAAATAAGAATAAGCGGTAAAAAGCTCATTACATCAAAACCACCAATAGACGAAGCTGGGGTATCTGCTAAAGCATCGGTTATAATCAGACTCATAAAATCTCCCTTATATAAAATATATCTCTTTTTTTAATTTATTTTAACCCTATGGCAACAAAGTCAATGGATCTTTTGGTTTCAAGTTGCTACCGCGAACCTGAAAGAAAAGCTGCGTTTCATTTGAACCAGGAGGGCTTCCCGCCACACCAATAACATCTCCTGGCGCAACATTGACAACTTGCCCTTTGTCAGGTGCTTTGACCAAAATTTTCTTCAAGTTTGCATAAATTGACATATTGCCATCACTTTGCTTAATAACGACCATATTACCATAAGCAGGAATCCTAGCTCCAGCGTCCTTTACAACGCCTCCAGCTGCTGCTCTGACTGTTGTTGCCGCCTCACCTGTTCCTGTTGGTTTAATAATAACCCAGTCACTAATAGTATTGTCTGGCAATTTTTGACCAAATCCTTGGACAACTTTTCCTTTAATTGGCCATTGATATCCTGTCCCTGAAGGAACCGCTGTGGTTGTTGATGAACCTGTAGTCGCAGGTACACCACCGGGAGCACCTGGAACTGCAGAGGTTACTCCGTCAGCAGCACCTTCTAGCGCAGATTTGGCTGTATCAGTTCCTGGCACCTTTGGATTTAAACCAGCTCCATCTCCCCCAGTTGCTGCACCATCTTCAAGCGGACGTACGGCGACATCACCCTCTTCCACTGGAACTGGGGATTTATTGCCATCTGATTCATCCTTCACATGAACAACCAAGCGTTGACCTGGCACAACTTTATAAGGCTCTTTCAGGCGATTAATTTTAATCAGCTCATCCTCGCTCATTCCGTATTTTTGAGAGATATCAGCTACTGTTTCCCCTTTTTTCACAATATGATAGGGATTTAAACGTTTCACATACACAACTTCTGAGGGCGGCTCTTCACGCGAACAAGCAGAGACTAGCGCCGCTAATAAAATGGTTATGTAAATCTTTTTCGTCATCCAGCAAATACTCCTTCAAGCATATCTCTAGTCGGTGCATGAGTAAGGTTTAAAGAAAGGGGAGTAATAGATACATACCCATTCATTAATGCATCTAAATCAGTACCAAGTGCAGATACACCTTCACAATTTTGGTAGCGGTGATTTCCAGGCCCAACCCAAAAATAAGGACGTCCTCTTGGATCTAACCCTTCTACGATAAAATCCTGACTTTGACGATGCCCTTGCGTTGTCACTTTAATTCCTTTAACAGAAGATACAATCATATCGGGGAAATTAACATTAATTAAAACATTTGAAGGAATGTTTTTTATTTGTCCAGTAAGATTTTTCAGAACAATCTCTCCATAATGCTCCGCCGTGGCCCATTTAGCTGGGTGAGGACGAAGAGTTACCATACTCAAAGCAATTGATGGAATTCCTAAAAGCGTTCCTTCAATGGCGCCGGCAATTGTGCCTGAGTATGTAACATCCTCTGCTATATTTCCGCCATTATTCACGCCCGATAGAACCAAATCAGGTAAATTATCTTTCATAACATGATAAACCGCTAACAATACACAGTCAGTTGGGGTGCCGCTTACAGCATATTTACGATCTGAGACTTCACGAATCCTAAGCGGTTCATGAAGGGTTAATGAATGACTAGAACCGCTTTGTTCATGTTCAGGCGCTACAATCCACACATCATCTGAAAGGGAGCGGGCTAATTTTTCTAGAACTTTTAGGCCAGGCGCATGGATACCATCGTCATTAGTTAAAAGAATACGCATAGTGAGTCGCTTTTTGTCCTTTTGCCTTTAGTAGAAAACACCTAAACTCTGAAATATTTTTTCAAAATACACTAACCGTCTGATCAATACCAGCCATCAAAACAAACTTGTTGAAAAATAAAAGAATTATCTCTTTTCAAAGTACAATAATGTACTTAGGCTTTGATTTGGGGTTGGTTTCTCTCTAAGTACTCAATCATTTCTTCTAGGTTTCTAACATCTTCAGAAAAAACTAAACTAACAGGCACGGTGGGCTTAAGATCAAGTTCATCTGCAATTATAAAGTTAAGGTGCGTGATCCTCCCTGTAAGTATCTCTTTGTAAAAAGCTAATAAGTTGCCAGGAATTTTTTCTTTCCGAGCTCGCGGCGCTAAGGATTCTGGGATTTTGATATCTTTTAGATAATCTTTAAGATCAGAAAGTTTGCTTGGCACATTAAAAACAAAAAAAGAAAACTCGATAGCATCAATGGGTATTTCGCCCCCAAAAGAAACGCTACATTCCTCACAAGTCAAACATTTAACCTTATGAAAAAACACAGGCTCCCACCCAAAAACAGGCAGTCCCCGAAAAATCATATTTTGGATTTTCTGAAACAAGCTGTCTTTTGAGATTTTAAAATTCGGAATATTATGAAAGAAAAAAACTAAAGGCCGATAACGTGTTGCAAAGGATTTTGGATCTTCGATTTTTTGTTGAATTTTTTCAACGAGTTGTTTGAAATTAAACTTAAATTCCGCCTTGTCAATTGGTCCCTTCCAAGTTTTGGCGGTCAGCGTAATATAGTTGAAGTAATAGTATAATCCCATTGCTCCCAAAGAAGTTGCATCTACACCATTCACGCTCATATCCATGTTGTAAGAAACAATGACAGTTTTCTCTTCTAGAAAAGAGAACCTATCATCCCAAGTAAAGATTTTTTTGAATAAACCGCGAGGATCTATTTTTTCATTTTTAATGCCCTTTTTTATGGAATAAGGCGTTTCTCTTCCAGAAGTTTTAATTCTAAAATCCATCTTTTTGACAGCGGACTCTTCGTCTCCAAAACCTTGAAAGTCAAGAAATGGAAAACCTATCTGCAGAGATAAGGTCTCATTTATTGTGTTTTGAAGATTAAACTCTGCATTCACTTTTACCTTCGGGATAAATGGAGCCCCATATTTTCCAGAATTTTCAGGTATCGTCACATAAAACGTAACATTTTCAGACTTGAGCCTTATATTATCATTTTGGATAGGCCAGATTCCAGCGCCTGAGCCAGAAAATACACCACTATTAGCAAAAATAACTTCTAAAGATAAAAGTATATAGAAAAAAAATATCCGATTCAGAATTACCATTTAGATCAAGCCTTTCATTCATCTCAATCTCTAGTGAAACATGGACCGCTGAACAATACTAGAGGGACGGGTTGATTTTCAAAAAACTTGACTTTTCTCCTTGAAATCTTATAGAATTCCTCTTAATCAGGTGACTGGGTGATCGCTGGAATTTTTAATTCTGGAGGAAAGTCCGGGCTCCAAGCAAACAGAGTGCCGGATAACGTCCGGCGGGGATAGCCAAAAGGTTATCTTTAGGGAAAGTGCCACAGAGAATATACCGCCTTGTAAAGATTTTCTTTAAAAGGTAAGGGTGAAAAGGTGTGGT
>JAIEMR010000095.1 GCA_019751935.1 Alphaproteobacteria bacterium | reverse complement strand
AAAGTTGTATCTTTATGGTTTTCCACCAAAGTCTACGCCAAGATGATTGGTTATACATTTACCCTAGGCCTGCTAGGTGCTTTGTATGGCGGCAAGCCCGTTAACTATCTTTTGGAACACTGGGGAACAGAAAAGGTCATGGTAGCCATTGCCCTTGCAGGCCTTTTCATAGCAGCCGTGATTTTCTTAAGCGGCACTAAACAAGAGAATACTCAGAAAAATGGAGAGAGCTTTACTCTAAAAAGCCTTTTCGAGCTTTTGAAAAAACCATCCCTTCTATTATTAGCCCTTGCTAACCTTTTGATGGTAGGATCTTTAGAGGGATTTGCTGACGTTTGGGGCGTAACCTATCTCACAAAAGCTTATGCTCTCTCTAAAGGTGATGCGGCTGGCGCTGTTTCATTTATTTTTATTGGCATGCTGTTCGGCGGACCTCTTCTTGCCTACGTCACCGAAAAAACAAATCCTTTTCTTGTGATTGGAACAAGTGGCTTTTGTATGGCTGTTCTTTTCTTCATCATGCTCAATTTTTCTTCTTGGTTAAATAACTACACGCTTTACATGTTATTTTTCATAGTTGGAATTTTTTGCTGTTATCAAGTCATTGTCTTTTCTGTTGGCACGCAAATGGTTCCTAGTGCTCTGGCTGGGGTCACAGTTGCCTTTTTAAATTCAATTAACATGTTAGGTGGGTCTTTTTTTCATACTCTCATTGGATCTTTGCTTGATATCTTTTGGAACGGCAGTATGGTAAACGGTGTCCGTCTTTATGACACAAGCTCTTATACCCTTGCTCTTCTAGCAATTCCCATCACAGCAGCTTTAGGGGCATTCATCATTGCTACTCTTAAAGTGACTCAAAAATATTCAATTTACAAAACTATATAACCATAAAAAAAACCGCCTCTTCCAGAAAGAAAGGGCGGTTTTTTAAAGACTAAGGTATTTATTAACGGCGATCGCCAAACAAATACAATAATGATATAAACAAATTCACGAAATCTAGATAAAGCTGCAGGGCGCCAAGAATTGCTTTCTTACCTGCAAGTTCGTGTCCATCTGCTTCAAAGTAGCTCTCTTTGATTTGTTGAGTATCATACGCAGTAAGCCCTGTAAACACTAATACTCCGATGACAGAAATCATCATCTGCATCGCGCTGCTCTGAAGGAATAGATTAACAAGGCTTGCGACAACAATCCCCATAACTCCCATTAATAAAAAGGAACCAAGAGCAGTTAAATCTTTACGAGTCGTATATCCATAAAGGCTCATAGCACCAAATACAGACGCTGAAACAAAGAACAATTGCGCGATGCTTTGTCCAGTAAAGACCAAGAAAATGCTTGAAAGAGACAGCCCCATTAAGCCAGCGTAAACCCAAAAAGACATTTGCGCTGCACTAAAGGACATGCTTCCAATACGAGCACTTAGAAACATAACCATGCCAAAGGGCGCCAACATAACAACCCATTTTAAAGGACTTGTGAAAATTGCCATCATTAAGGCAGGTGAACTCGCTGCAAAAAAAGCAACCAATCCTGTTAATCCAAGCCCCATCGCCATGTAACCATATACGCGCACCATATAGTTGCGCAAGCCAACGTCAATACCAAGCTCAGCCCCTTCGGCCCTCCAAATTGGATGATTATCAGATTTTTGTGACATAACTACCCTCCTTCACAATTAACACGATATTTAATCTACCTTATACCACATAACATAGAACAATAACCAGGCTCTTCAAGTAGACCCTTCTCTTTACTACCTTTTAAAAACATACCCCAGCCGTTTTTTCTAAAATTCTTTCGTATATATTCGTTAACATTACCAAATCCTCAACTCGAACTTTTTCGTCGATTTGATGAGCTTCAGCATTAATCAAACCAAATTCCATCACGGGGCAAATATTTTTTAAAAACCGGGCGTCAGATGTTCCACCTGAAGTGCTAAATTCAGGTATTTTCCCAGTTATTTCATGAACTGCATTCCCAACTAGTTGTCTTAAAACAGGATGATGGGTTAAAAATGCCTCGCCGCTTATTTTCGTATCCAATATCCATTTGGTTTTATGTTTTGATTTTACTTTTTCCAAAACAGTTTCTAAATGTGCCGTCAAAGATTGACCTGTATAAGCCGGATTAAATCTTACATTAAGCTGAGCTATGGCTGTATCTGGAATCACATTTGTTGTAGGATTACCAACGTCCACACTTGTAATTTCCAAATTGGATGGGTCAAAATCTTCCATCCCCTCATCCAAAGGCTTTTCAAGTAAGCTTTGTAAATAATCCAAAAGAGGAGGAATCGGATTCACTGCAAAATGGGGATAAGCAACATGCCCAGAACGCCCAATCGCTGTTATTTTAGCATTTAAGCTTCCCCTGCGACCGACTTTAACCATCTGGCCTAATTCTTTGGGGTTCGTAGGTTCTCCCACCAAACAGGCTGATAATTTCTCACCTTTTGATTTCAACCACTCAATAACCTTAATGGTGCCATCATGGGCGGGCCCTTCCTCATCACTGGTTAATAATAAACTAATAGACCCTTTAAAAGGCCCCTTAGATAAAACTTCAGACACAGCCGCAATAAAGCAAGCAATTGCGCCCTTCATATCGACGGCTCCCCTGCCATATACATAACCGTCTTTAATGACGCCGCCAAAAGGATCTACCGACCATTTAGAAAGATCTCCTATGGGTACCACATCAGTATGACCTGCAAAGCAAAAATTAGGCTCAGCTGTTCCAAGGCGCGCGTATAAATTACTAACTTCGCCAAAAGGCAAACGATGGCAAGTAAATCTCATTTCCTCTAAATGCTCAGCGACCAAATCCAAACATCCTCCATCATTTGGGGTAACGCTGGGTCTTTGTATAAGATTTTGGGTGAGAGTAACCGGATCTAATGACATCACTTAATCTCGAAGTAAATCATTAAGGGACGTTTTGCTTCGCGTCTGCGCATCCACCCGTTTAACAATAACTGCGCAGGACAGTGATGGACCTGTTCCATCAGCAGAAGGCAAAGACCCTGGCACCACCACCGAATAAGAGGGCACCCTTCCCCTAAAGATTTCGCCTGTTTGACGGTCAATAATCTTAGTAGACGCTCCTATAAAAACTCCCATAGAAACAACGGCTCCCTCTTCGACAATGACGCCTTCGGCAATTTCACTTCTGGCCCCTATAAAACAGTTATCTTCGATAATAACGGGATTGGCTTGAATAGGCTCTAGAACGCCGCCTATCCCAACGCCGCCTGAAATATGGCAATTAGCACCAATTTGTGCGCAGGATCCAATCGTAACCCAAGTATCAACCATGGTCGCTTTTCCAACATAAGCGCCCACATTAACAAAGCTGGGCATTAAAACGACATCAGGGGCAATATAAGCTGATTCTCTGACAATCGATCCAGGAACTGAGCGAAACTTAGCTTCTTGAAAATCTTTCTCTTCCCAATTCGCGCACTTCAAAGGAACCTTATCGTACCACTTGTTTACGCTTCTTTCTCTGCCCATTAACACGTTAGAGCGCAATCGAAAGGATAAGAGCACAGCTTTTTTGATCCATTGGTTGGTCTGCCATTCACTGTTTATCTTTTCAGCAACTCTTAAGGTTCCTTGACCCAAAAGCGTCAAGACCTGTTCCACACTTTGTGTAAGCTCAGATGTTACCTCTAAATTAGCCCTATTTTCCCATGCTTGATCGATTGTTTTTTGAAGATTATCTTGCATATAATTGCGCTCTGAAAGTGAATTCTACGACGAGTATAAAGAGTTATAGGAGGAGAATAAAGATCCCCCTCCTTATATCTCAGATTTATTTAGCTATAAAAACCATACTCATCTCTGGGGTGATCTCTAATATGGTCTTCAAAAGTATAAGGTTTTGCCGCCTTTTTTCTAGGCTCAACTTTAGGAAGATTAGCCTCTGCAAAAGCTTTATCGACTGTAAAGGTTGTTCCTTTTAGCTCTTCACTGCGGCGAATGAGTGGATCAACCGCAGTATTCACCATAGTTGCAAGACCCCTCACACCTGCTTGCATAGCATATCCTCTTTCAGCTATGAGTCTCATAGCATCTTCATCAAATTTAACGTCAATCCCATAGCCCATTTGTAAAAGCAATAAATTTTGGACAATTGGGGATGCTTCTTCAGAGTGAAGGATTCTTACGAATTTTTCAGGAGTCATGCCTTCAAAGAAAATTCTTCGACCAAAACGTCCTAGGACTTGCTCGCTAAATCCAGCTTCAACAAACGCATCTGGACCAATGGGTTCTCCGCCTTTTCTTTCAATTGAGGAAAAAGCCCCGCCTGCAATAAAGAGAATATCGGTTGTATCAATTGCATAGTCTTCCTTGTCAACTTTTACGGTTATTTTTTTACCTTCCATCAGTTTCAAAAGTTCAGACTGAACGTCTGTTCCCGCTATATCTCTCTCACTACCGCCAGACTTTTTAGCACCAATTTTATCAAATTCATCTAAAAACACGATACCTTTTTGTACAAGTTCTATAACCTTTCTCTTGTATTCAGGTGATCCTATAACAAAGTCTGTAATTTGATTTTGTGCTTCCTTGATAAGGCCAATGATAACTGAAGAAGCGCTATCTCCGACATATCCTGTCCTGGTAAATCCGCTGGTGTCAGCCTCATAAAAGGTTCTACCTAGTTTTTTAGCTGCAGCTTTTACGGAAGCCGTTTTACCGCATCCAGTTGGTCCGCACATAAAAATATTTTGTTTAGGAACACGGACAGATCTTCCAAGGGCCTCAAGTGTACTATTAACGTCTTGAATCGTATAATGAACATGCAGGCCAGTTGCAAGCGATGCCATTGCTGGCTCCTCGCCAATGATTCTTCTATTTAACTCCTCCGAAATAGATGGAATCGAAGAAAGAAAAGTTGCAGGACGGATACCTGGCTCCACAAAAGAAGACTCTTCAGTAATCGGTGGCAATGTTAACCGTGACCTCCCTCGAGAGGAAGGTTCTGCCATATAGCTAAGAACTACTGGTCGTGGCTCCCTTAGAAGACGAAGAAGGGGAGGAAGAGTCAAAGGAGACATTGCTCCATCAACTGTATCGGTTATGTCCCCCAAAATTGATCGAGGAGCTCTTGATGACGTCCTCACAGTCAAAGCTCTTGAAAAGCCGTCTCTTTCATCATCACCATCATATGATGGCACTCTTCTTTTGATGCCTCCACTAGGCTCTTCCCCCATATGTGAAGCATACATAGGAAGAAGTGTGTTAGTAATATGCGCATAAACAGAAGGAGTTACACCAGAACCCGCTCTTGCTAGCTGCTGCCTAAATTCATCCAATCCTTTTGAATCAACGCCATCGGGGTAAGTCTCTCTAAAAAAATTTCTAACCGCCCTATTAATTCCAATGCGATTTGTCATGCTACCAATTGTACTAAAAAGAGAGGGGTAGGTTAATAATCTGGCTGTAGTTCTAGGAGTGTTGGGCGGTGCATTTTCATCACCCCCCTCACCGCTACTGGCTGCAAAGGCAGATCCTGTCAATATTAGTGACCCGCATAGCACAAGAATTTGTTTGGTTTTCTGGGTAACAGTTGTCATCTTCTTACTCCTTTTTTTAAAAAGAGCAATGAAAAGACTTTGCTAAGAAAAAATTGCAGCACCGCTAAATATAATATACTTTGTATACTTATATAAAATAAAGACATTAAAAAGTTGCATTATATGGAAACAAATTTTCTCATAGCCAGTAATTCATGCATCTTTATTTCCCATGAAGAGTTATTCTCCACTTTTGAGCATGTCAGAATTTGATTAACAATCTATTAAGAAAAATATTTTTACAGTAAATATACTGTTTATTTATAGTATATAGTAACGCTCGTCGTCATCACGAGCCCCGTAGGGGCGTGGTGATCCAGTGTATTTCTGGATTGCTACGGAACGATGTTCCTCGAGGTGACGGAAAATACATAATCATTTTAGGTCGGTTCTTCTATATTTTTTTACTAAACAAAAACTAGTTTTCCTCGTGCTTGACACGAGGATCCATCAGGCGGTCAGTCCAGAAATATGCCTGCTAAACCAAACCATAGAAAAATGTATGAATTAATACCGCTTAACCCAATTTAGTCCAATACCAGAGCTTTGATCACCCCCAACGTCAACATCTACGTTCAGGTTATGACCAATGCCGGCCTCAAGAGTTGCTTTACTAGTACCTGTACTAACACCTTGATCAATAGATACTTTCACATTGCCGAACTCTTTACCAATGCTCAATGCTTGCCCACCAGATGTATCATAAGAGTCGTATTTTTTTGTTTCCTTAAGCTCTAACGTATCTAAACCAAAAGAAGACCGAATTTTATCCATAACGTTCAGTCCCTTTTGTCCATTCATAGCTGCCGCAGCACTTGCGAGTTGCAGGCTTTGGCCAACTGAAATACTGCCAAGAGCTTTGCCAAATAACAAACGAGACAAAATTTCTTCTTCTGGATAAGCCGGTATGGACATAAAGGTAAACCTTGGATTAGAAGCTCTCCCCTCAATGACCAATGTTACCGTTGTATCACTATCTACCTCACGGACTGCTTTAATGAAAAGGAGTGGATCATTTTTAAGATTTGTATCATAAACAATCTTACCCTCTTTAAGCTTTAGGGTTTTGCCAAAAATATCAAGCTTGCCCTTTTCAAGTGTAATAATGCCGGTAAGCTGGGTATCCAATAGACTGCCAATTACGGTCATGCTGCCTTTCCAGCTGCTCTCTAGGCCAAATCCAGAAATATTAAAATTGCTCGGAGTTGTTAATTTAAGCTCTATGGGCAAAATCTCCACAGGTTTTTCCGTTTGTTTTTCCGTTTCCTTAGAAACCACCTGTGGGCTTAAGTTTGTTATATGGATGGTTGGAATTTCTGCGCTTGCAGCTTCCTCCAAAAACAAACTTGCAGAGATAAGTGTAACATCTCCTGTAATTTTAGCTTTTTCTCCCTCTCCTTTTAGAAATAAAGATCCAGAAGCTTTTCCAACAAAACTATCACTTTGAGCAATATTAAAATTCTTTAAATCTAATCCAATATCTACATAAGGAATTGCCCATGATTTTAAATGAATAGAGCCTTTTCCAGTTAAAATACCTTTTTCAGAAGAGTCATAATTTCCATCGTGAGCGGTCAGAGATGTTATGACAAGCTCCGATCCTTTTGCCTCCATGCTTAAATTGATATCGTGAATTAATGTTCCATAATCAGACAATTCATAAAGGCCGCTATTTATATTTAAAGATCCCTTTAAGCTAGGGCTTTCAACTGTTCCATGAACGCCTAGGTCTGTTGTTAAAACGCCATTAATTCGATCACCATTAGCTAAGAAAGCTGAAAAGACCCCTAAATATAGAGAGCCTTTTGTTTCAATTTGCATCTCACTAGTTGGCTGAATATAGCCTTTTTGAGTATTGATTTTACCATTCGCAAAAAGAGTTAACGTTGCGCCGCCATGGCATTCTAATTTCCATTTTAGGGCATCCATTCTCCAATCAAAATCAACCTCAGCATTCAAGGCTTCAAAACCCTTGATTTGTTGTTCGGCAAAAGATGAAGAAGAAAGTGATGAAGCATGTATTTGACCAATTAAAGTCGGAAATGATTGCTCTCCGCTAATGTCAATGTGACCAGATAACCCTCCATGCAGCGAAGACTCAGGATCAAGCATTTGCACTAAAGCAAAGGGGATATTCTCTAAAGAAACATGCCCTTTCCACGGCAATGAAGGAGACGAAGAGGTTTGCCATTGAAGTTTTTCTATTGTCACCTTTCCATCATCTAATGCTAATAAAAATGACTCTAATTTACCGGTTCTAAAATCAACCGTGCAAGGATTTTTAAGGATTATTTTATGGTTTTCAGGAGTAAAACTAAATTCTTTTATGACTACAATTGCATTCATAAGGTCAACATGCCCTTGTGAAAACAGAATTTTATGGGGAGGCTTATTATGTTTTAGCCGCTTTCGGCCAGTGGCCTGTAGTTGATATTCCCCCTTACCTGAGGTTAAAGCAACTGAAAGATCAGCCTTTGAGAAATAAAGACCAGCCAGTTTTAAATCTTTTACTGAACCTGTTACTTTTCCGGAAAGAGTATGATCTAAATTTGCCTCAAGATGGAGAGGTGTTCCCACATCTTGCCAAGGATACAGGTCTTTAAGATCGGCAATAACATTGATATCGGCGGTCTTAGAGTTTGTATAGTAACGAACTTTTGCTCCAATTTTATTTTCCCCGCCCTTCACATCTAGATTTAAGTGCCATAAATCATGAGCCTCTAGATTGCCTTCAATACGCACTTCTTTAATATACAAAGGAACAGGAGACGAAGATGCCACTTTCGTTAAAAGAGTTGGCTTTTGCGGCGATCCTGAAAGTATTGTTTCAAGCAAAACAGGATCTTTCTTTCCGTCAAGAACAGGTATAGCTGACAAAGATGTTGTGAATTTCCCTTTCAATTCGGCCTTGGAAATTTGAGCTTCTCCATCAAGATGATGGTGTTTGTCAGTGGTAAGAGTTACTTTTTCTAAATGAATAACATCAGCTTTTTCAAAATTTGCTTTGACTGTCCATTCAAGTTGCTTACCGAGCGTATCTTCTAGCCATGAAATTCCATGAGGCTCTGTGGTTTTTCCTTTGCACTCTAAAACTTTTTGTTTGAAATTAATTTCAGCGCTACTTGAAAAACTGACCAAAGGCTTATCGTTTGTACCTTGATTAGAAAAAATCGATAGGTTTGTTTTGACATCCAATTGATCTGGCACAGAAAGAACTTTGGGGGAAATTAATGCATCCCCTTCAACGTGAAAGGCCCCTTCTTGAAAAAGTTTAAAAAAGGTGATTAGAAAACCATCCTCATTTTTATTATCAAGTGTTGCTTCTAGCGTATATGGCTTTTGATGCAAAAGAGATAACCCTGCATTTCCTCTGGCAATCTTTTCCTTTTGATTTGCTTTAATCTCAATTTTGCCCCATTCACTATGGGTAAACAGAAAATTTAAATCTCCATCTGTATCAACTTTTAAAGAATCAGTTTTAATATCGCCCTCAACCTGGATATTCCCTTCAGGAATTGAAGCCTGTTCTTTGAGCAAAGCTGAAAATATACCGGATGGAATTTCGTTTCCCTTAAAATGGACGGAAATCCCTTTTTTATAAGCTTTCACTTGCGAAACAAAGGTTGTTGATACTTTTCCATCTGTTGAGCTTGAAAGCTCTAGATCTTGTCCGCCTTGGGCATTAGGTTGCAACTGTAAACTTACCTCATAAGCGCACCCAAGAACCTGAGGGGCTATTAAAATTTGACCAACTTTAAAGGACTGAACAACAGTTTGCGTAACCACAAGAGGTATAATTTCTGGCAAAGAAATATCTAATACATTCTCAAATGTAGGAAGCCTCTGCAAATTTAAAGTCTGAAGGTTGAAAAAATTAACCTTAAAGGGCAAAAATTTAACTGAAACCTTTAAATCTTCCAATTCAAGCCAAGATCCCTCAGGATCTTTAAAAGAGATTTTCATGGCCTTAAGTGAAAAAGGGAAAAAGCCCTTCACTCCCTCAGCAACAATCTTGTGCTTAGGCTCATTCAAGGCATACTCAAGCGTTTTCTCGAGAATTGCCTTTTTTACAGTGGAGATCTGGAGAACCAAGAGCAACAGGCTAATGCAAACAATTAGACCAAGAATGGCTCTAGTAAAAAGTTTCAAAAATTAAATCTCTCTTATATGGACTCCCGCCCATTATAGCAGAAGGGATTCATTTTGTGGCTTGAAAAGACAATGAATGGTGATTAAAAGCTTCTTTAGTGAAAAACGTTGTTCCATGAAATTTGCACTCTAAGAATGCAAATTTCATGGATAATAGCGTTTCTCGGTTTGCAAACCGAAAGTATATAGACCCAAAGTGTTTCAAAAAGCCGGGCAGATGTTTGAGGGTCGAGGGCGAATCACGAAATAGAGTGATTCGCGAGTGTAATACATGAGCACCGAAGATCTCGAAAAACAACGAACCCGGAATTTGAAACAGGAAGGGTATAGACCTTTGAGAGTGAGGTCGTTATGATCACAATAACGTAAAAAATAAGGAAATTCAGTATGCAAGGGCCTGAAATTCAACGAATGATCCAGCTCGTAAGCCGCTTGCCGGGACTGGGCCCAAGGTCAGGTCGCAGAGTGGCGCTTCATCTTTTGAAAAAAAGAGAATTGCTTTTAAAACCGCTTATCGAAGCTTTAGAGGACGCAAATTCAAAAATCAAAACATGTCATCAATGCTTTAATTTGGACACTTGTGATCCTTGCAGCATTTGTGAAGATTATAAACGCGAACAAACTCAGTTATGTGTGGTTGCAGATGTTGCTGATTTATGGGCCTTAGAAAGGTCTCAGGTGTTTAGAGGACGGTACCATATTTTAGGGGGCGTCTTATCGGCGCTTGAGGGAATAGGGCCCGGTCAATTGACAATCGAACCCTTACTTAACCGCGTTGAAAAACTTAAAATTCAAGAAGTTGTGATTGCGCTCAATGCAACCGTTGATGGCCAAACAACCCTTCATTATCTAGCTGAAAGATTGCAACCCTTTCAGGTGAAAATCTCATCTCTTGCCCATGGTGTACCCATCGGCGGAGAACTTGATTACCTAGATGATGGGACCCTATCAACCGCCTTTATGGAAAGACGGAGTTTATAAAAACGAATGTCTCTTGTTCAAACTCAAATTATACACTCCAACATTGCTATTGTTACACTAGCAAATCCAGATCGTTTGAATGTTTTGTCAAAACAGCTTATTGCTGAATTAAATACATCTTTAGACACTCTAGAAAATGATGAGGGCATAAAATGCATCATCATTACAGGAACCGGCAAGGTATTTTCTGGTGGAGCCGATTTAAAAGAGCTGCAAACGGTGTCTCTAGATGGAAAAGTAGAAAACGATTTTATTGAACATTGGCAGCGTTTGTCTTTGATAACCAAGCCAGTCATTGCTGCAGTTAATGGCTACGCTTTGGGGGGAGGCCTTGAATTAGCCCTAATGGCAGATTTGATCATTGCCTCAAAAGAGGCCCAATTTGGTCAACCGGAAATTAAACTATCCTTATTGCCAGGCGGCGGCGGAACACAGCGTTTGGCACGTCTGATTGGAAAAGCCAAAGCTATGGTGCTCTGCTTAACAGGAGAGCCTATAACAGCTGAAGAGGCTTTGAAATGGGGTCTTGTGAATACAGTTACCGAACATGCGGATCTCATGCCAACAGCTCTGAAGATGGCTGAGAAAATAGCGACTCATCCGCTATCTATATTAAAAATGATTAAAAAGGCAATAGCCAGTGGAACAGAAATGTCCTTGAGTGAAGGACTGAAAATGGAAAGAGAACTGTTTTGGAAAGCTTGTAAAGAAGGCAGTTACAAAGAAGCAATTAGCGCCTTTTTAAACAGGCGCTAATTGTCCTTAAAAAGTTAATTTTGGCAGCAAGTACACCTGTGAACCAAAATCGCTAAAACAACAGCGATAAGATGCGCAGCTCCGAAAAGCCACAATTGCTCAACAGCCCAGCCACCATGGAAAACAGCCACACCAAGACTTCTCGCAAGGTTTACCGAAGTATTAGTTACAGGAATGCTAACCAAGTGAATTGCAGTTAAAGTAAGACCAACCGTTACGCCAGTAAATTGCGCTGGAAAGCTTTTGTGTGTTGTTGAAAGAATTACAAACAAAAGAACTGCTGTCATAACTGCCTCGGTTATTAGGCAAGACATCATGTTATATCCTTTTGGAGAATGCTCAGCAAAGCCATTCAAAGCAAAACCTTGATGAATATCAAATCCTGCTTTTCCGCTTGCAATCATATAAATAACAAAACCACCCAGAATAGCGCCAAGACATTGGGCAACTATGTATCCTGCAACATTTGAAGATGGGAATTTGTTACTAAACGCCAGACATAGCGTCACAGCTGGATTTAGATGACAACCAGAAATAGGGCCAAGGCAATACGCCAAGAAAAGTAAAGCTGTACCAAAGGCCAATGCGACACCAACAAAACCAACATCAGCACCAGCAAAAACAGCACAACCGCAGCCCATTAATACCAAAAGGCACGTACCAATAAACTCTGACAAATAACGCGTAAGGGGATTAGCACTCATTAATCTTCTCCAATTTTACTAAAATTTGATCAATATAATAATATTGTTTCTTAAGAATTTATTAAAGTAAAGAGAAAAAGAATTTTTAGTCTGTAATCAGTGCTACGGATGTTAAAGAGAGTATATGCAAGGCCAATATAAAATGATAATAATCCTCGTCATCACGAGGAACCGTAAGACGACGTGGTGATCCAGTGTATTTCTGGATTGCCACGGAACGATGTTCCTCGAGGTGGCGAAAAATGCATAATCATCTTATGTTGGTTCTGCTCAACATGCACCCCACAGATTTCGAAGTTTTACGAACAAGTTTCTCCAAAAACGAAGAGTACACATCAAGTAATGCACTCAGCTGTTTTGGCGTAAGAAGTATCCTTCTTTAAATTACGAGCAACCAAACAACAAAGTGCAATCATGATCGCAAGAAATGAAAAGGCTAATGCATAATCTTCACTTTTGTAAAAATGATTACCATGAGCATCAAGGTCTCCCTTCCACAAGAAACGGTCTAAAATTAAGCCAACGCATTGCTGCGCCAAAGCCCCGCCAATCATATTGACAGTATTGGTGATACCAAGAGTTATCCCTGTTCTTCCCTTTGGGGCATACATAATAACACCGACAAAACAAAGCATTTCAGCTCCACCAAAAGTGCCAAGCAATAAAATTAAAGCCGTAATGCCCATAATTGGCAATTGAGGGGCAATAAGAATAGAGATAAATGTGAAAAAGACCCCATAGGTGCAAATGATAATGGTACGGTTCAAAATATTATATTTTTCGCTGAACCAAGGAAGCAAAAGACTGCCAACACAAACCCCAATATACATGGTCATGCTCACCTCAGCGGCATCCCCTCTTGCAAAGCCGTACTTCGCCATTAGATAAGCAACACCCCATAAGTCAGCCAAAACAGATGTGGGAGTGTAAAGGCCCACTGCCAAAATAGCATAGATAACCACCATCGGCGTTGAGAGGATTTCTTTCATAACCTGGAAGATACTTTCCTTTTCCTCATGAGTGCTTTCAGATTCATAGGAAACAGTAGGAATTTTTAAAAGAAAAAGTGTTAATAATAGAACGCCAACTCCAACAATTAATGTTAAAAGAAGAGCGTGCCGCCATCCAAAAAAATCCATGGCGATACTGAGTGGTTTACCAGCGACTAAAGCACCAACAACGCCTAGAGTTAAAGTGGCTCCATTCAAAAATCCCCGTTTTCCAGGAGGCAAGAAATCAGCGACAATTTTTAAGGTACACATAAATGCACAAGCTGAGCCTATGCCCATCAAAATGCGACTGAAATAGGCTAGATACAGGTTATGAGTAAATGCAATCAGCCCAGTACCCGCTAAGCATATTAAAATTGAAAGGATAACCGTTTTTTTAACACCTATTTTATCAACAAGCAGTCCCACTGGAATTTGCAACAGAGAGTAGGCATAAAGATAAAAAGCACCAAAATAGGCAAACTGTTCTGCGTTGATTGAAAAATCACTTCGAAGCTCATTCACCATAACCCCAGGGAAAACCCGAAGAATGTATTGATAGAAAAAGAACAAAGAAACCACTGCCCAGGATATATACCCGGCTTTCAAACTCTTGGTTTGATTGGAAGATGATGAAACGAAGGACGACACTAGATTCTCCTAGATATATAAGCCTACAAATATTATGTGAAAAATTAAAAGCCGTTTCTACCCAATAATTTAGGGTTAGAACGTGATGACATTACCACGGTCGCTTATAAAGAAAACAAGGAGTCGATGAATAAAAACTTTGTGTCATAAGTTGAAAATAAAAATAATATCAAGAAAGGTCAACTGAAAAACGTTTTTACCCATCCACATAATTTGAGCACAAGGTTTTTAAAAAAGCTAAAAATCTTTCCATTGGATGGGGCTTCGTTAGTCTGAGAAAGGTTAATATTACCTTGATTGCTGACATTCCCCATGGCTGCTATAGCGGTGGGTCCATGAAAATTATTGATTATTAGTGCATTTGGCTGTGTTTGAGATGTTAAATTTGTTTTCTCTCTCACAAGTCCCTGCTCCTCTACTTTTGAACAAGAATCATGAATTTTAGTTTTGACTGCATCGATAATACCAAAAATTTCACCATGAGATACCTCTAAAACAACATCTAAGGCAGGAGTTTTCATAAGCTCAAGTGCGAGAATATGCTGCTTAACCTCTAACGAATAGTCATGTTTATAGGAGGCATTTTTACTTTTTAAAAGTTCCTCTATCCTTCCTACGCAAGAGTTATTGGGGACCACAGAAATTTTTTTATAATCTTCGCGATTATTTATCCGAATTAATCTCCACGAACCATTTAATTTCTGTGCCTTAGGTCTCCTGTTAAATGTCTATAGGCAGGAATTTCTTCAGCACTCAACCCCTCATACCATTTAATTCCAAATCCATCCATTTAAGATCTTCTTTTAAATCTAATCTGGTAGCAAGTTGTTTGGCTATTCTAAGTTAATCTGTCACTGAAGTAGTACTATTTCTAATCTCGGCCTGTAATTGATGAAAAAGGTCAAAGTCAGAAATCATATTTTCTCTTAATTGATATGGAGCTCTAAGTGTTTTCCGGTAGCCTCAGCATATTTATTCAAAGTTTTAACACTAGGTAATCCTGCCCCCGATTCAAGGCGGGCGATAACGGACTG
Source organism: Alphaproteobacteria bacterium (assembly GCA_019751935.1). Taxonomy (GTDB): domain Bacteria; phylum Pseudomonadota; class Alphaproteobacteria; order Paracaedibacterales; family CAIULA01; genus CAIULA01. The sequence continues at coordinate 18,331 of JAIEMR010000095.1, read as the reverse complement.
AGTTGTTCCCATTCTCTGGGCAACTTCTTCTTGGGTTAAACCAGCCTTAGAGCGTGCCTTAATAAGTTCTAATGCAATTTTATATTCTAACTCTAATGCTTCGTATTCTTTGCTGAATTCAGCGTCTTTCATCCATTGGCTTTTAAGAGTTTCAAAATTTATCCATTTATCCATTTAAATCTCCTTTAATCGTTTGAGAGCACATTCTATTGCTTGTTTGGGAGTCTTTTGTGTTTTTTTAACAAATGCATGCAAAAGACCAACCCTTTTTTGTGAAAGCACAACATAGATGACTCGAGAGATTCCATCTCTTCCAGATAGACGAATCTCCCAAAGTTTATTACCCAAATTCTTAACATGAGGCTCTCTAAGTGCTAAAGGCCCCACCTGATTGATTAATTCTAGCAGACGTGTAGCTTAGCCTTCATATCAGCTGGTAACTGACTAAGCTCTTCTATTACGTCTGGATGAACAATAACTTCCCACTTCATAAATAATATATAGCATTTTCGCTATATATTGTCAACTAACAACTCTTTTGTCTTAATCCCTCAAAAACCCTAAATACATCCTGTCTTTTTATAATCCCCTTTTCGAAATACACAATGGTAATGGAGCAGCAAACTTCCATATAGACGAATCTATGGAAACCCTGTTAGATTCAGGAAAATCTATAATAATGAGGAGTCATAATAATGAGCCAATCCCAAGATCAAGATGGCGTTCTGCCGTTTGTTATCAGAGGACAATATATAAAGGATCTTTCCTTTGAAAACCCTAACCCATTAAAGCACCTCACCGAAGAAACCGATAAAAAACCAAGTATCTCCGTTGATATTCAGGCCAAAGCTGGCTCTATTGGCGAAAATACGTTTGAAGTTGTTTTGGAAATCCAAGTGGATGCAAAACGTGATAATGAACAAATGTTCTTAACCGAACTGAGTTATGCAGGGATTGTAACTCTTGGAAACGTTGCTGAGGAGCATGTTGAACCTTTATTGATGATTCACTGCCCGTCCCTGTTATTCCCATTTGCTCGCAATATTATTGCGGACGTTGTTCGTGATGGTGGATTTGCGCCCCTTATGTTAGCGCCAGTGGATTTTGCGTATCTTTATCAACAGCAAAAAACCAGTGTTCAACAACCACAGCAAAATGTGAATTAATTTGCCTCAATCTAAAAGATTAGCGAGCGTCAGCCTCTTGAACGCTCGCTTTTCTTAATTTATGCATTGCTTCGATGCGCTTTTTTTGTGTCGACAAGGCTTCTGCTCTACTTTTAAACCATCCCCCTAAATCACGAACCCCCACACCTGCTGCAATTAATGTGGGACCGACCGTAGTGTCTCCAGACATTGTAAAACCAAACCCAACCAAACCTAAAGGCAAACTTACTAAACTACAAATCGTTGCAAAAGTATTATCCAGGCATAATGCGTGTTTTAAATATAGTTGTTCATAAATCTTACTTTTTCCAAAAAACTCATCACTTAATTCTTCCATTTCATCGGGTGATAAACTTCCCGTTCGCGCAAGCATTACATGATCGTCAAGCTCTTGTGTCAAATGAGCGGCATTCTCTTGAGCGGAGTTAAGAAATTTTGCACCGGCTTGTTTTGCAGCACCGCCAACTCCTAAAAGCACTGTACTCAATGTCACTGACTGTGGGGATTCAGCAACTACTATGCCTCCAGCTCCCATCAATACATACCCAGAGAGAGACAAAACTGATCCTGTGATTGTCTTACATAGCGGGGAAAACATACTGTGTTTTGGTTTTATGCCTTCTCCATGATTAACATCAACTCTTACCTCTTCTGTCCGCACGGGCTGCATTGCAGAAGTTATCGCAGGTGGACCGCCCATTTCAATATCAGGACCATGCTTTTCTTCTTTTGTGGAACTGATTGACGTACTTGTTGTCAGGAAAAAACAAACAAGACCTAATAAAAATAAACGATCTATTTTCATGTATTTAGTCTAAATTGATATACCATCATTTATTAAAATAAACAAAAATTATTAAAATATCGTTTATTTATAAAAATAAATTAAAAACGCCCGTTGCTCTTGGACAAAGAAAACCGTAATGTTAGGGAGGAATTAAAAGTTTTCGTCATCATGCCAGACACTGTCGTCGTGGCGAGCAACGAGTTGCGTGGCCATCCAGAAACAGCCTCTGGATCGCCACGTCGCTTCGCTCCTCGTGGATGACGAGGGGATTGGTTGATCATCATGTCCCTTGTGTCTCATGATAACGAAAATTGTAATTATTTTACCGTATGATCAGAATGCTAAACAAATTACTATTCTTTCAGAATTGGCACCCTTTGGGCCGAAAATTGGCTGTTTTAATCCTTGCCAAAATAGTGATCCTTTGGGTTTTTTTCCGTATAGCCCCTGTTCAAAAACAAACAATAACACCAACTGAATTGTCTCAAAAGTTAGTAAACCATGATTGATCCAACTGTCGTTCTTTTATCCCGTATCCAATTTGGCTTAACGGCCATGTATCACTTTTTATTTGTGCCACTAACGCTTGGGCTCTCACTGTTGATTGCCATTATGGAAAGCGTCTATGTAATGACGGGTCGCCCTATTTGGAAACAAATGACCAAATTTTGGGGTCTTTTATTTGGCATTAATTTTGCCATGGGCGTTGCAACGGGGATTACCCTTGAATTTCAGTTTGGCACCAACTGGGCCTATTATTCCCATTATGTGGGCGATATCTTTGGATCACTCCTTGCAATCGAAGGGTTAATGGCCTTTTTCTTAGAGGCTACCTTTATTGGTTTGTTTTTCTTTGGCTGGAACAAACTATCTAAAATCGGGCATTTAACCGCCACGTGGATGGTTGCCATCGGCAGTAACTTTTCAGCTTTATGGATTTTAATTGCCAATGCCTGGATGCAAAACCCTGTGGGATCAGCTTTTAACCCTGATACTATGCGTATGGAATTAACCTCGTTTTATGAGATATTTTTTAATCCTGTTGCTCAAAGTAAAGTTGTTCATACAGTCAGCGCCGGCTATGTCACTGGGGCCATTTTTGTATTTGGCGTCAGCGCTTTTTACCTCTTAAAAGGACGTCACCTTGAGATTGCCAAACGGTCAATGACGGTTGCTGCAAGCTTTGGATTAGCTGCAGCCTTATCAGTTGTGGTCTTAGGCGATGAAAGCGGTTATACGGCTTCCCAAAACCAAAAAATGAAGGTCGCAGCTATCGAAGCCATGTGGGAAACTGAGCCCGCCCCTGCAGGTTTTGTGGTTTTTGGTATTCCTGATATTGATAATCACAAAACACATTATGAGGTAAAGGTTCCTTGGATATTAGGTTTGATTGCAACGCGCTCTTTAGATCAAGAAATCCCAGGCATTCAGGATTTGGTTAAACTTGCTGAGCAGCGCATCAGAATGGGCTTGCTCGCCTATAAAGCATTAAAAGACCTTCGCGTTGATCGTCACAATCAAAGCGCTCGTCAAATTTTTGAAGCGCATTCAAAAGATCTAGGCTACGCCCTTTTGTTAAAGCGATATCATGATCCCGTCTTAGGGGCGAGCGATGATCAGATCAAAATGGCTGCGAATTCAACCATACCAAACGTTCCCTGGCTGTTTTGGTCATTTCGCTTAATGGTTGGGTTTGGGCTTTTCTTTATAGGATTTTTCGCCTTTGCCTTTTATCTTTCGACTCGAAGGCGCTTTGAAAAGCATCGATGGTTTTTAAAACTGGCTATCATCAGTTTACCATTCCCATGGATTGCAGCGGAACTGGGGTGGTTTGTGGCAGAACACGGCCGTCAACCTTGGGCGATTGAAGGGGTCCTGCCAACATTTTGCGCAGCATCAGCTGTTAATGCCAGCTCTGTTTGGTTTACGCTTATTGGCTTTGTTGTGTTTTATACAACCCTTGCCATCGTTGATGTATTTTTAATGGTTAAATACATCAAACTAGGGCCGGATGGAGCGTTAAAATCGCACGCCTAAGTTCTATCTTCGTAATATTTCATTAGGAATTCATTGAGCAGCCTGACACCAAAAGCAGAGGCACCTTTACCAACCAATGGCTTACCTTTCTTTTCCCAGGCCATACCTGCTATGTCCAAATGCGCCCAAGGAACATTATTGACAAAGCGTTGCAAGAATTGCGCTGCGGTAATACTGCCTGCACCTCGGCCAGATCCTGTGTTTTTAACATCCGCAATCTCTGAATCGATGTCTTTGTCATAAGAATCACCCATCGGCAAACGCCATAGCTTTTCGCCAACATTATTACCAGCATCCGTTAATTTACGAACAAGTTCATCATTATTGGAAAATATCCCTGCATATTCCCAGCCTAACGCTACGGAAATTGCACCCGTTAAGGTTGCAAGGTCAATCATTGCCTGTGGTTTAAAGCGGTCTTGGGTATACCACAACGCATCTGCTAAAACCAATCGCCCTTCAGCATCCGTATTGATAACCTCAATGGTTTGGCCGGACATAGATGTCACAACATCCGCTGGACGTTGAGCAGACCCAGATGGCATGTTTTCAACCATTCCCATAATACCAACCGCATTGACTTTGGCGCCTCGAAGCGCCAGCGCTTTGAACAATCCTAAAACAACGCCAGATCCGGCCATATCGTATTTCATGTCTTCCATACCATTAGAAGGTTTTATGGAAATACCGCCGGTGTCAAATGTCACCCCTTTGCCAATAAAAGCAACGGGCGGCTCACCCTTTGGGCCATGCATCCACTCGAGGACGATCAGTTTTGATTCCCGAATACTGCCTTGCCCCACACCCAAAAGCGCACCCATTCCGAGTTTCTTCATGTGCTTCTCATCAAGAACTTCAACGCCTACCTTAAGACGTTTAAGTTCAGAGGCGATTTCTGCCATCGATTCAGGATAGAGAATATTTGGCGGCTCAGAGACCACATGACGGGTCAAGGCAACACCTTCGGCAATGTGCTTTAAGGGTTCGAAAGCTTTTTCTGAGACAGTTGGCTCAGGTGTTATAAAAACAAGCTCCTTCAGATGCGATTCTTCTTTTTTCTTGGTTTTGTATTTATCAAATTTCCAAGAACGAAGATTCATTCCAGCTGCAACATTTGCAATCATCTCAGGCAATTGTCGTATTTTATCATCCATAATATCGACAACCACTTGGGTGTCTTTACCTTTACAAAGTGCAGCCATAAGCTTGCCGCCTAATTGCTGAAAATCAAGTGATGACATCCCTTTTGGATTGCCAAGGCCCACAAGCAGAATCTGATTATTTTGAATACCATGCGGCGCTACGATTGAAATTATTTCATCCTTTTTCCCGCTAAATGGACTGTTTTCGATAGCCTTTTTTAGGGTTCCTTGAATTTGCGAATCAATAATCTGCGCTGATCTGGTTAAGGCTCTTTCTTCAAAAACACCAAGCACCAATGTTCCACTGGATTCTCCAAGAGTCTTTTGAAATGAAATCTGCATAAGGACCTACATATGTAAAAAGAAATTAAATTTGATTATATATTGCCTGACTATGCAGGCAAAGGGATTTCATTGAAATTAAAACAATAAAAAGGTACAAAAGAGAAAGTCACAATCCCACAAAAGAAAGTCATGCGCGAAATTATTCTGGATACGGAAACAACAGGCCTAAGCCCAGCTCAAGGCCACCGCATTATTGAAATTGGGTGTATTGAGCTTTTTAATCACCTTCCAACTGGAAAATTCTTTCACGCTTATATCAATCCTGAACGTGATGTGCCTGAAATTTCGACAAAAATTACTGGCCTGACTGCTGAATTTTTAAAGCCTCATCCAGTTTTCGCAAAGATAGCTCATGATTTTCTAGCATTCATTGGGGATGACCCATTGGTTATACATAATGCTGATTTTGATATGGCGTTCTTAAATGCAGAACTCAGCCGTGTCAATTTACCGGTTCTGCCCAAAACCCGGGCTATTGATACACTTTATATGGCGCGCCTTAAATTCCCAGGTTCGCCAGCCAGTTTGGATGCTTTGTGTAAACGGTTTAATGTTGATTTATCAAAACGCGATAAGCACGGAGCGTTACTCGACTCTGAGCTATTAGCCCAAGTGTATTTAGAGCTTTTAGGTGGCAGGCAGCGTTCCTTGGGATTAATTGAAACTCAAGAAGAAACTTTGATTGAAATTGAAGAGACCACAACAACCTATCCTGTTCGTATTTTTGAGATTAGTGAAGAGGAAAGCTTGAAACACAAAGAATTCCTTTCTCAAATTAAATCCCCTTTGTGGGCTAAGATCCTTAAAACTCAGCAATAATTTCCCTTGAAAACAGCCTTAAGTGTAATTAGATATAGTAAGAGATTTTTCTTGTTTACTACTCTTTACTTTAAAGCAGATAACAAGCCCGTTTTACATCCCTTTTTTAACAAGGATTATAGATTATGCATCTTTTAAGTCTTCGCACCAAATTTTTGTCGAAGTTCAGCATTTTTGTACTGGTATTTGTTTTAGCCATTTTTTCCAATGCAGCGATGGCATCTGATCCTTTGGATTCGGATAAAGGGTCTGATACTGAAAATTTATCTGTCATGGATGGTACAGAAGATGGAGATGAAGATGAACAAGACATAGGAAGCGTGGATCTAGCATCTGTCATTAGCTCAACTCCTCCCCAAGAGTTAAAAACGCATTTAATAAAATATAGGGATAATGCAGGACGAAACTATCTTCATCTTATTAGATTAGATCAATTTGACTTATTTACAGATACAGTTGGTGATGATGTAGTTGTTGGTGATTTGTTGCTTGAGTATGTAAAAGATAGCCGTTCATTTGATAGATTTTTATCTCAGGAGCCAATAAATTACCGTTTTACCAGTTTAGTAACTGCTTCGCGCAGTGATCCAGACGACACAGTCTTAATGGCAGAAAACGACACAGTCTTAATGGCATTAGCAATGAGAGATCCTGAGACTACTAAAAAGTTAACTACTCTTAGAATGAAAGGTGTAGATATTGACCAAGAAGATGTCTATGGAAATACTGCTGAGAGTATCGATGCTGATTGGAATAAGCACGATTTGCCTTACTTTGTTGTTGCAAGAAACCCTAATATGGCACGCTATAGATCGCAAGGTTTTAGCAATGCATTGTGGCAAGATATCCTAATGGGTCAATATCCTCTATATATAAGGAAGCTTATAGGAGATCAAGGAGACACTTTGGAGCCCTTCGATTTTGCCTCAATAGCCTTTGAAACTGTTGCCACGCAGCACCCTCAAACAGGTGTACACACTGCCTTTTTATTGATGGAAAATTCTTCAAATGACGTAGAAAGAGTGAAAGCGAATGAACTTTGGAGAGGCTTTTTTAAGGCCCATGATACTCTGCTTTCCGCTGAAGATGCAGCGCAAGCCCAAAAACTTCCTCTAAGCGGGCGTATTTTGAGTGTGGTTGCCGACCATCAATATAATCAAGACTTACCAGAAGCAACAGTTCAGCTTATAACAGGTACCAGCAGATTTGGCGTCAAGTATAGAAAAGCCACTGAAGATGAAGCAGAAACATATGTATGGGGTATAAGGAAATATGTAATGCAGCTTCTATCTAATGATTCAGATAGTGACTTTAGAACCAATGTCGACCACCTAAAAACTGCCCTCCAAAGAAGGCCTTTTAAAGTAGTCACAGAAGATAAAATGCATAGACTTATGCGCCATCATTTAAAATGTACTGTGGTTGCCTTGTATTCTTTGAATGAATTTGATAAGGGTTCTGCCACGGCTCCACGTGCACAAAAATTAAATGAAGACGAAATATTTGATTTTATTGATGGCACCTTAACTGGTTGGCCAAATGAAGCATCTATAAACTCAAAAGCTCTTTTTGCAAACGTGAGGGGACATTTAAGCGCAGATTCTGAAGCTTTGGATTTCTAAATTTCAAATTGCGATAGTTCACAGACAAAGAAAGCCCCCAGCGCGGGGCTTTCTTTTTAAAAATACACAATTAAATAAATATATAATTTCTTTTTGTCACCTAGAAGCCCCGCCATGATTAAGGACGATTTACCGTGGGCAAAAATCCTTAGATCTCCCATCCTTTGGAACACCATTTTTACTGTTAGAGAATCATTCAAAAAGAAAGCTGATACTTATGAAGAACAGTTGGAACTGCGTGAAACTGTAAAAAGAGCTGAACAAAGAATGAGAGCAGAAACCAGCATAGAAGAATTCATTCTTTAATTCTATAAAGACTGAAAAAATATAATAATAATTTATTTTTTACTTGTAAACCATTTGTTAATAAACAAATTATATTTAAATTATCAATACACTATTTATTGATGTTGGTAATTTATGAAAGTAAATAATTTATTATTGTCTTTTGTTTTATATTTATCATTGGCAGCAAATACTCATGCAAGCAGCCGTAATCTAGATTTGGAATCTGGATTAGAGCTGAAAGGTTTGCATCAAGCCTCATCAGTAATTCATCCTGTCACCGAACCTTTTGTGTTCCATGATACTGTTGATGGCAATTCATCATTACATCAAACAACATCTAGAACCGTTATTGAACCAGAAGCAATCCTTAGAACTCCTTCCTCATTAAAAGAATCAGATCAACAACCAATTAGTAGATGGCGCAGTTTTACAGCCTGGGGTGAACGTATTACTGGAAATATTCTTTCTATCGTAGGGATCCCTATTTCTGCGGCCGGAGGAACGTTAGTTGCAATATATTCAGATTTATCTAATCCTCGCGCACAAGCTGGTGTTGCGCTTGCAGGATTTGGGGTGTTTTTGAATGAGTCTGGAAAAATCCTTTTGGAAAATTCGCGAAGTGAAGCAGCAGAAATAGAAAGCGAGATTGAAAGTCGGAAAAGAAAAATTGTTAAAGCAGCTGACTTAACACCTGAAGAAGTTGAAAGATTAAGTGATGAATTTTTTGGAATGAGTCAAACCTATCAATCCTATATAGGATGTGCTTCAAAAGCCGATCGAGTCCTTAGCAGAATCTTATCACTCGTTGGGCCTACAGCAGCTGTAACAGGGGCAGTTTTAACGCTTTCAGGTGAAACAACAATAGGTCCAATCTTAGCTGTTGGAGGTGCCGCCGCCATTTCAGCAAAAACCGCTCTTCAAGAAAGAGCTGACGCGCATGAAGCCCAGTTAAAACGCTTTAAAACTGTGGCAGAGGCGCGAGAAAGAGCGCAAGAGAAATTAAAGTTAAGATCTTCTTCTAAATCTTCTATGTAGCAAATTAGCGATGTCCCTATATAAGGACAAACATCACTTTTGATGCTTTTCACGGAACCGTGCGGCCCAATTGGATTTAGTCGTTTGAACAGAGCGGGCGACAGCCAAAGCATTCTCTGGGACTGATTCAGTAACGGTACTGCCAGCTGCAACAATCGCACCTTCACCGATGGTAAGTGGCGCAACAAGCGATGTGTTCGCTCCAATCATTGAGCCATCTTTTAAGATTGTTTTAGATTTCTTAAAACCATCATAATTGCAAGTAACGGTTCCGGCCCCTATGTTGACCTTTTCCCCAACGTCCGTGTCTCCTATATAGGATAAATGCTTAGCTTTGGATTTTTTGCCTATTTTTGACCCTTTGATCTCAACAAAATTACCAATGCTGGAGCCTTTTTGTAAAAGAGTATTCCCGCGCAAATGCGCAAATGGCCCAACAGAAACGCCCTCTTCGATTGCTGAATGTTCAATATGACAATAGGGTAAAATGGTAACGTCTTCTTGAATGCAAACCTTTTCACCAAAAGTTACAAATGGCCCAATGCGTGAATCCCTACCAACCTCAGTATCATGAGAAAAAAAGATGGTTTCAGGCTGAACCAATGTAACACCTGCCATCATTTTCTCATGGCGCCAACGATTTTGCAGGATCGTTTCTGCTTTGGCTAATTCTACGCGGTTATTGATGCCTTGAAACTCTTCCTCTTCGGCCTCAATCATATGAGTATTATAGCCCTTGTCATAGGCAAGCCCTACCAAATCCGTCAAGTAATACTCACCCGCTGCATTGTTATTATTTAAAAAGGGCAAAAGCTCTTTCAATAAAGACTTTTTTATTTTGTAAACGCCAGCATTTCCAGATCTAATTTGCCTTTGAGTGGTTGTCGCATCTTTAAATTCAATAATTTGCTTAGGTTTTTCTTTAATATCTTGAAAAACCAAACCATAAGCATGATTTTGACTTTGAAGCCTCATAGCAACAAGAGTCAGATCCGCATCGCTTTCATTCAAAGTTTGCAATGTTTTAGAATGAATCAAAGGTGTATCACCGCATACGATCATCACTTCAGTAGCTTTTTCATCTAATGCCTCTAAGGCTATCTGAACTGCATGGCCTGTTCCCTTAGGAACTTCTTGGATCACTGTTTTGTACCCTTTAAATTCAAGAGCCATCGTGGGTGAAGTCACAATAATAATTTGATGGGGATTAACCTTTTGCACAGATTTAAGCACATGCTGAATCATCGAAAGACCGCCTAAGGGGTGAAGCACCTTTGGTACCTTGGAGTTCATGCGTTTGCTTTGACCAGCAGCCAAAATGATGACAGAGAGCATAGGCAGATCTATTCTAGAGGGTATTTTAAGAGACTATACACTGCTTTGTTAAGGAGAGTAAGAGTTTCTTATTTCTTTCCAATGGACGGCACTCATTAAAAAAACTATGATATTCCAATCAGTTTTCCATCCATTTGGCTTCTTTTTAAAATATTGAGGTTTTTACGTGTCTTTATCTCCTGAACAGCAACAAGAAATAGATCAGCTTCAAGCAGCATCTTATCCAACGCGACGCGCAACCGTACCTGCATTGGAAGAAGTTTTATACAAACCCTTTCCGGTTTTAGATCATGGCTTTGTCAGGGTGATTGATTACATGGGGGATGACAGTGCCGTTGTTCAAGCGGCTCGCGTTTCTTATGGAAAAGGGACGAAAAAGATTAGTGAAGACCAAGGGCTTATTAATTACTTGATGCGCCATCGTCATTCGACGCCGTTTGAAATGTGCGAGATTAAATTTCATATCAAACTCCCTATGTTTGTAGCCCGTCAATGGATTCGCCATCGCACTGCGAACGTGAATGAATATTCAGCCCGTTATTCTATTTTAGATAAGGAATTTTACATTCCAGCTCCTGAAAATTTAGCCGCCCAATCGACCAACAACCGCCAGGGGCGCGCAGATGTTTTAACAGGCGAACATGCTCAAAAGGTTTTACAGCTCCTTAAGGAGGATGCAACACGTTCTTATGATCATTATGAGTATATGCTGAACTTAGATAACCAAGACCCTGATCGATCAGGCCTTGCTCGTGAGCTAGCCAGAATGAACCTACCTGTCAATTTTTACACCCAATGGTATTGGAAAATTGATCTTCATAATCTGATGCATTTTCTAAGCTTACGTGCGGATGCGCACGCTCAATATGAAATTCGCGTTTATGCAGATATTATGCTCGATATTTTAAAACTATGGCTACCCCTTACCCATCAAGCCTTTACGGATTACCGCATGGGCGGCACTAGTTTATCTGCAAAGGCAATGCAGGTTATTAAAGCAAAGCTAAAGGGCCAAGAAGTCGATCAAGCCACAAGCGGTATGAGCCCCCGCGAATGGCGTGAATTATTGGAAGTTCTAGAAAGTTAGTTTTATATTTTGATAAAAGGGACCCAATTAGAGATTCACTCTTGTTGAGCCCCTTAAACTCTAAGAATTACCCACGGTTTTCAGCAATATCGTCGCAAATACCAAGTGTTTTTACTAAAGCATTAATATCACCGGCTTTTATTTGTTCCATGTCATAAAATGGGTAAATCGTTTGATCCTTAAACCACCTTAAACAACTGATACCGCCCACTTTGCCACCTTCTGCATAATCCCTTAACTCTTGGGCTACGCGTCTTACACGTTGATTAGGATCGGTAACAACTTCACCATTATCATCTTTCAAAAAATCAACAGATCTGCCGTCTTTAGTAATTCTTTCAGCAATTTCAAGCGCAAGTTCACTCGTCATAGTTTCACTGTCATATATTTTGACAACCGTTGGGTCGCTAGAGTATGGTTCGCAAAATGTTGTCTTAAATCTCTTTCTGAAATTTTTATTACATTTAGCCTTTGCGCAACCAATAGTTTGAGTCGTAGGCAATCCATTCGTTCCCTTTTTAACTTTTGAGGCATTGCAGTCTGAGTTATCACACATTGGATCAGACGGAGTCGAAGGCTCTTTACTTGCAAAAGCTTTCCCTAAACTTTTTCCAAGGCCTCCTAAAGCTTTTCCAATATCTGGATCACCTGCTAAATTAGCGTGACCAGCACCTCTTCTTGCGTTTTGTCGTGCGATTGTACCGCTTCCTGCAAAAGTTTCTTGTAAAAATGCGCCAACACACATTGTAATAATTAAAGCTAATGTGAATTTCTTCATAGGTCATACCCATATTTTTTAAAAAAATCTATTTTTATAGTAAAATATAAATATTAATTTTGGATTAATCTCATCACGACTAATTAATAGGTTAAATTTTTTACCTGCTTTGAAAGTCCCTTCTTAGCGTGATAGGCTGAAAAGATATTTTAGATAAACGATGGGTCAATTCAAATGCAGCTTTACACCTGGCCAACCTCACCTTTTGGCGCAAAAGTATGGGCGCTTGCCATTGCAACGGGTTTAAATGCCCAGATAACCAAAGTTCCTTATCATCCTTGGCAAACAGATCCAGAGCTTTCAAAGTTAAATCCTTTGAACAAAATTCCTGTGTTGATCACGCCTGATGGTGAAGGCCTTTATGATTCCCCCGTGATTTGTGAGTATTTGATTGAACAATCAGGAAAAGACGAATTGTTAGAAAATAAATGGTGTAATTTGCGTCAGCAAGCTCTTGCCGATGGCATTATGGATGCAGGAGTTTTGGTGCGGTATGAAACACATTTCAGGCCCAGCCATTTGCAATGTCAAGATTGGCTGAATCGTCAGTTAAATGCCATTCACAGGGGCCTTGATGTTTTAAATAAAGAAAATCTAACGGACACTTTAACACTTGGAACGATTAGTATTGCATCTGCTTTGGCATATATTGAGCTTCGCAAGGTTTGCGATTGGCGGGAAAATAGATCACAACTGTCAAATTGGTATGACACCATCAGGCATCATCCGGCATTAGAGCAATCTAAACCAACCGATTGCCCTTTACCTGCAAACCTTATTAAGCTAAGGGAGTAGCTGCATTAAATTGCAAGTCTGCAGCCTGCCGTTGTAAAATGTGTTTTCTTTCTTCAGTGCCTTCCTCCCACGCTTCTTGCACCAATATCCTTGCTCTGGGCAGAGTATCCTCAACCGCTCTTGCCTTGATCCGTTCTATAACATCAGTTGCAGGGACCAAGTGATCGTAATGCGCACCTTTTAACATAAGGTGTATGGTTGGCAATCCTTCTGTTTGCCATCTGTAATCTGCAAGATCTTCTACAAACTCCGCCTGCCCTGAAAACGGATCTATATCTGTTGTCCAAACTTTTACATTAGAACGAAGCATACTATAAGCAAGCACACGTAATGTTGGAATAGATACGTGCTCATTATAGTCTTTAGAACTTAATTGTTGAGAAGCATCTCGTAAAACCTCTGTTGCTTTTCCTGGAACCTCCAATATTTTTGCTGGTAGATCAGCCGTCCCTAAAGTTCGAGCAGCTAATTTCCCTAAAAGCCCTTGAACTTTTGTATGACCTGCTTCCCTACGAACCGATAGCGTATACAACCCACAATTGCCATCGGCTAAAACTTCATAAAGAAGAAGCTGTTGCCCGTCTTCTATAGCATGACTTTCTCTGGTTCGTTCTTTCCCATCTACTAAGAATCTTCTCTTAGCATCCTCAGCTATTACCGGCACTGCGACAACAGGTGGTTTTGGCATTGCAATCGGTGCTTCTACAAACAAATCTGGATACAAAGGTTTATAATTCCGTCCATATGCATCAACCCAACTAATTGCTTGTCCGTCACCGCCATTTTTAAGGGCGATCATTTGTCTGATGGCCTCTCGTTCAGTGATTCCATACATGCTTTCGTACATAGTTCTTTCTGCGTCCGAACGACCGTTAAAATCAGAAAGTGCTGGTTCAAGATCCTCAAATGGCTTTAAAGTTGCAGTAGGTACAACTGCTGGAGGCGTTCGCATAGGAGGAGGCGTTACTACAACAGGCGGAGCTACAAAAAGGCCTGGATATTGCCTTATATAATCATCTTTAAAGAGTAAGAGCCATTTTTCTGCATCTGGATTTCCAGACTTTGCAAATCTAATCATTTCTTTTAAGACTTCTTCCTCGGTTATTCCCTCGCTTCTCTCCCTGTTTATTTTATCTGTTCCAGAAAGAGGCCTTAAATGGGACAAGGTGAACGCAAGAGACTCCACGCTACGAGGTGCAGGCGTCACTGTAGTCCGTGGCATTAATGCTCTAGACCCACCAGAAACAACTCCTATAGGGACTGCATCGGTCAGGCTTACACCAACTCTAAAATTCCTTTCAATATAGTTCTTGTAATCAAAGGGACTTTGAGGAGCGCCTATCAACCCCATTAAAGTTTTTGCTCTTTCAACTATTGAATCCTCAGCTTTTTCGGAGAAACGTGCAAAAATAATATCTCTTGCTCTTGGTAATGTGTCTAATGAACCACCTAGCAGCTTTTCCAAAACCATTAATGCTGAAACCAAATAACAAATCTTATAATGCTTTCTGTGCCTTACATTATCGGATGATGCTGCTTTCCCTAGATAAGCCTCAGCTAAATCTCCAATAATTATTTGAAAAATATCCTCAGGATCACTAGTTGCATCAATATAATGCTGACCAATCAAACTCTGAACTCGTCGATCTAGCGCATTAACCATAACTTTTTGCTCATCACGCCCAGCGATGCGATTAGACAAAGGCATGTATCTGTTTTGGCCGCTCATCCAATACTGTTGAATCTCACTTAAACGATTTTTTGCAGTGAGACTGAGCGGAGAATCATGCAGGTTTGTGAACAATTCCAATAAGTGTCTTGCTCTGAAAGCAGGTCTTTCTGCTTTATTAACTAAAAGAGGATTAAGCCAATCTTTGAATAACTCAGGACTTAAATTTTCAAAATTGGGTTTATAAAGCTCTGCAGAAGCGGTATCAGCAAGGTAACCATGCAAACGTTGCTGAGAGTCCCCCACTTCACCATACTCTTGCCAAAGCCGTTCAAAGTCCGTGGCTTTAGCTGAATGCAAACCAAACAAAAAAATACATAGAAAAAAGGTTTTAATAATAGTCATAAAAGAAAATATAGTTCATTTGTTTCATAATAGTATATAACTATTATTCTTAATATTGTGTAAAGAGGATTGATTGTATTAGAAGATATCTAATTACCAACATCTCTTTTCCGTAAGGTTTGCACCATAAGCCTCTACCACAAAAGATGTCATGAAATTTTTATACGTCTGTGGTAACTATTTTCCCTTGAAATCAAGCATCAGTATTTTTCAGACTTAAAAAGCTAATTTTTTATTTTTCAGTTTCAAAAACAGGTGGGACAAAATAATAAGTAGTGCTTTACCATGTTTTAGGCAAGGATTTTCATATGTTTGTTTTGCGTTTTCATAATACCTTTTTATTGAAACTAGGAATTTTAGGATTATTAATTAAGTTATCCCTCTTTTCTTTTGATGCGTTTGCCTCTGACGCGACCGCTGAAATCTCTCAAATTGATATCGAAACAATTGAACAAGAAGCTAAACGTTTAGAACAAAAGTATTCTACAGCATTAGAAAACTTTGTGAAATATCGTGGTTGTTATGGTTCTCGCCCTATTCAAGTTGAATATATGTCAAAAAGAAGGCTGTTTTTAGCGCACTTAAAAAAATATCCTAATACTCTACACCTGTTTCAATTAGAAAACTTCACTGACTTATATGATGCGGTAAGATTCATAAACTTATATGATGAGAGTTCTTTATTTGACTCCTCTGATTGCACTGAAATTTTAAGAGAGTATAGATTTTCAGATCCTAAGATCTCGCTTGTACAATTCTATGCAGATAGGGTATGTAAGCTCCCCAAAGATTGCTCTTGGCACGAAAAATCGGCAGCGATGGAGACTTTTTGCAGTTTTCTATTCCACATGTGGGATCCGCTACTTACGCCCAAGGAATTAAATTTAATCGCTCCTATTGAGTTTTGGATTTTTTCTGGTTACACCCAACCGCTGGATGTGCTTTTTTACTCAGCTTATCGTAACCAACTAGGCAAAAATATTCTTCATCTTATTCCAACAGAGCAGTGTGATAACTTTTCAGATAAAGTTGATGCAGATATTATGCTCGGTAAATTGCTTGTAACGTCTGATAAATATGGTGTTTTACCGTTGTACCGTTATATTTGCAACCCCTTATCTCCTGCTCTTACCAGGATACTAACGGATCTTATTAAGCCTTATTCGATTACATGGGCAACCCACTTAGCTTTGACAAGAGATGATTTCTATCAAATATTAGAAGATTTAAACAAGTTAGGAGTGACTTTTGGCAAGGAAGATATTTTTGGTAATACAGAGGAGATAATATATGAGGCAAATAGGGATAATAATCTTCCTTCTCTATTAATAAGAGCTTATGTGAGTTTATGTCTTAATGATTCACTTTGGGAAAAAATAAAAGAAGAGGGTGTGCCATATATTAATGCGCTTAAGGAAATTAAAAATCCCCAAGAACCGGAAATGTTTGCTTCTGAATTCGCTGATGCTGCTTTACTGGTTGTGCAAAATCAACACCAAACAGAACTTCATCGTGCTTTCTTGCAGCAAGATACAAGTAATCCTGGGTTAAGGGCCGAGAGCAAACGTTTATGGAAAAGCTTTTTTGAAACTTATAACAGCATGCCAAAGGAACCAGATAAAGATACTGAACCATCACTACCCCTAAGTGGGCGAGTTCTAAACGCAGTTTGTTCCGAACGATTATTAGATTTACAAGAAACCAGGGCAAATATAATTTCTGGTGCTAGTAACTTTGGAATCAAGTTCAGAAAAGCAACCCCTGAAGAAGCAAAGGTTATGGTAAATGGTATTTATCATGTTGTATCAGCTAGTTTTGATAATTGCTTGCTAAATGCAATTGGAAAGCGTTTTAGATTAAATTATCCTACTGATAGTATTGCAAGGAAATGTGAGGCAGTTGCAACGCATCTGAGAGAAACAGAAAAATTAAAAGATTGCAATCTACAACAGGTTATAAGGTATTTGTCTAACCACGGATATATGGATTTTCAATCAGAAATTGATACAGCTTTTGAACAGGAAGTAAAGGTTATCCGACATATATTCTTTAAACCGTACCAGGAATCGTTAGATAAGGATAAAGCAGCTCGTTTATTAAGACATCAATTAAAATGTACTGTTATTGCATTGGCCCAATTTAGAGAGGCTCGCTATTTGGCAAATGGAGTTTCAAAAGCGGCTATCGACCAGGATAAAATATTTAGATTTATTGACGAAACTTTACGGGGTGATATGCCTGCAGGTGTTAGCGCAAGGGCTCTTTACCAGAATGTAAAAAGTCATTTAGATCCAGCTGATTCACTTCTGTTAAGCTTTTAAACCTAAGATCTTTTGGCTATATTTTTTAATTATGCAGACTCTACCCACCTTGCAACAATAACCTATCATCATCAACAGACGTGCCAAATTGCTTCAAAAGATCTTGCGGGGTTAGTTTTGATCTTTCTTCTCCTTTCACATCGTAAATGATTTTTCCTTCATGGAGCATGATCGTGCGGGTTCCATAACGAAGGGCCTGCTGTAAACTGTGCGTTACCATAAGGGCTGTTAGCTTTTTCTCTGTTATGATCGTTTGCGTTAAATCCATCACGTAAGCTGCTGTTTTAGGATCAAGAGCTGATGTGTGCTCATCAAGCAGCAAAATCTTTAAGGGGCTTAAAGTCGCCATTAACAAACTAACGGCTTGCCTTTGTCCACCAGACAAAAGAGACATGGATGTATCAAGGCGATCTTCAAGGCCAAGTTTCAGGCGTTTTAAAACTTCTTTAAATTCTTGTTTCAAAGGCCTGGATAACGCCCACGACAAACAGCGACTTTTACCGCGCCTTTGGGCAAGGGCTAAATTTTCAGCGATTGTCAAATCACCACAGCTTCCCGCTAAAGGATCTTGAAAAACGCGTGCTACAAAATGGGCACGTGCATAACCAGGAAGCTTTGTCACATTGTCGTCATCAATGTAAATTGATCCTGATGTTGGTAAAATTTCCCCAGCTATTGAATTTAAAAGTGTCGATTTCCC